>CAIWEX010000053.1 GCA_903911795.1 uncultured Schlesneria sp. | reverse complement strand
TCACCGAACTGTGCTTCCCAGCAGATCAGACCGTCTGGAGTATCCAAACTGTAGCCGTACTCGTAGCCCAGTACGCCGGTTTCGCAGAGACAACTGTTGTACAGCTCAATCGGCCCCTGTGTCGGAGACAGATTTGCCAAGGGCATATACTGCTTACCATTTTCCACATCGTGCAGGACCGCATGCCGGTGACTGAACGTACCACGTTCAACATCCTGACCATGAATTCGAACACGGTATCCTTCCAGGGAAATCGTGGCGAATGCCAACGCCTCAGCCGCACCCCAATCCAGTGACAATTCCCCGCGTGCCATGGCTCGCCGGTTCTGCAACAGGCTGACTCGCTTTGGATCTGGGTTGAAAATTCGCGTGTGAGGATGGAAATCGTCAGGGAACCGGGTCAATGCATCGAGAGTTTCTGCAAGTTTCTCGACAGAGACGCCCGTATCAACTTCTGCGATGCCGGTTTCATGACCACCGACATACCCGCGCCACATCCCTTGAAGCGTGTCCCAGCGGTGCTCGTAGCCGGGGCCACGTGCCACTTCGTATTCAGATTCGAGTTGCTGGCGGTGAACGAACTGAACCCGATCCGCTTCCTCCTGAGTGATTCCACCCATTTTTAGCAGTTGATCGAGATAGCTTTGCCCCACTTTTTTGCGAGTTTTGATCTTGTTGTACATCAACGGCTGGGTGAACGCGGGTTCATCCTGTTCGTTGTGTCCGCGCAAGCGATAGCAATACATGTCGATGACGACATCCCGGTGGAATTCCTGACGGAAATCCATGGCCAGTCGAACGACCTGAGCAACGGCTTCGGGGTCTTCACCATTCACATGGAAGATCGGAATCTGCAACATCTTGGCGACGTCTGTCGCGTACGCCGTCGAGCGAGCTTGAGAGGGGCCAGTCGTGAATCCGATCTGATTGTTCACGATCACATGAATTGTTCCACCGATTCGTGTGGCAGCCAATTCATTGAGATTCAGCGTTTCCTGGATAATTCCTTCGCCTGCAAACGCGGCGTCACCGTGAATCAACATGCACAGGACTTTACCGCGATCAGTATCGCGTTTGCGATCTTGCTTGGCTCGGACTCGCCCCATCGCGACCGGATTAACAAACTCCAGGTGGCTGGGGTTGAAGCAGAGTGACAGGTGGACTTTACGACCATCACCCGAGTACCAGTCATTGCTGTAACCCAGATGATACTTCACGTCACCACGACCAGTATTGAGTTCCGGATCAAGATCGGAAAACTCGCGGAAAATTGCCCGCGGCGCTTTGCCCATGATGCTCGCGAGCACGTTCAGGCGACCGCGATGCGCCATCCCCATCACGACTTCTTCGAAACCCTGGTCGGCGGCCTTGTAAATTGCCAATTCCAGCAGCGGAATCAGTGTCTCGGCCCCTTCCAGCGAAAAGCTCTTGGCGTCCTGCCATTTTTTCAGAATAAATTCTTCAAAAACGACCGCGTCACTCAGTCTTTTGTAAATACGCCGCTGTTCTTCACGCGTCAGTTCGATGCGGTTTTCGGTCGCTTCCATTCGTCGCTGAAGCCACTCACGCACCGGCAAGTCGTCGATATGCATGAACTGCACGCCGATCGAGCGACAATATGTATTGCGCAGCCAGATGACGATTTCACCAAGTGTCCGCAGGTTGGGACCACTCGACGCCATTGTCGAGAACTGCCGCTCCATATCGGCGGCCGAAAAGCCGCAATTGGCTGGTTCCAGTTCGGGAACTTTGGGCCGGGGCTGACCGAGCGGGTCGATATCCGCAGCATAGTGTCCCATCACGCGGTAATTGCGGATCAGCCGGTCGACGCGTTCCTGCAGGATCGCGTAATCCAGCTCCATCGGGCTGACAACTGAACCATTCCCCATCTTCGGGGCTCGGAACAGGTCCACCTCATCTCCGTATTTGGCTTGAGTTTCAGCAATCTGCTGAAAGTACTCGCGCCATTCGGGAGAGACGGATTCCGGCGATTCCTGAAACTGAAGATACTGGGATTCCAGGTATGACAGATTGGAACTGTCGACCGAGCCCAGTTGACCTTGATCGGTTGGGGAGCCGTCGGACGCCGACTCCATCACCTCCACCTCACGCACCGTACGTGAGGGCAGCACCATGTTGGAAGGACTCATCGTGTTTGTTTGCTTTTGATCCCGGTCCTGG
>CAIWEX010000052.1 GCA_903911795.1 uncultured Schlesneria sp. | reverse complement strand
TGCCAATCAGATCCGAACGATCCGTGGCAATCACGATCGATGGTTGATGAGCCTGCCAGTCATGACGCTTCCGTTGGCGACGCACCCCGGTGTCGTGAAGAAGAAGTCGTGGCGGTTCCTGGAATCTCTTCCTGTTACGATTGAAATTCCGACGCTGTCGGGCCTCGCACTGCTTTGTCACGGCCTCGGGCAGAATGACATGCAATCCATAATGCCAGTGAGTTCCAACCGCGAACTTGATGAGAATCGATATCTGCAGGATCTGGTCGGTTCCGCACGCTACCGATGGATCATCAATGGACATTCTCATCACCGGATGGTCCGCAACTATCAGTCGCTGACAATTATCAACGCAGGCACACTGCGCCGAGATCACGATCCCTGCTTCGCCGTCATCGACTTCGAGCGAGGTTGTGTCACGTATTGGGATCTTGTGGATCTGACAACAATCTCGATGTCAGCCGAACTGGCGATCTGACTGATCACCCGCTTTCCATGGGTGGCTTACCGTGGTTGCGTGGTCGAACTGTGCGAAGCTCCACACATTGTCCACAATACGGCGAAATGTTGACGCAGTACGAGTCGACCGGCATCATCGGCGATGTTCATGGAGAGCATCAGTCATGCGCCGTGGTCATTGACCAACGGAAGCATCGCGATGTTGCGGTAAACGTCACGGTTCATTACGACGTGGAGATGCTTTGTGAATACCAATGCCGAACTTAAAAAAGAGCCAACCCATCTTCGTCGTAAGTGGGCACGTTCGCTTTGGTTTCGAATATCACTCGTCATGGCCCTGATTTTCGTATTGTCATGGTTCTCGTACTGGATACCACGACGTTCCGTGTGGGCAGTTCTGAGAGTGAACGGACTGGTTGAATCGCAGCACCCATCCGAGATTCTCAAGGCAGTCCGCAGAACTCCATTCGTCGGGCGCTATTTCTTGCGTGATGACGATGTCAATTACGTTCAATTGTTCGGGACCGCCGTCGACGACAACTGGATCGCCTGCCTTCGCAGATTCACAAATCTGGAGATCGCTTCGTTTGACGGTGGACAAATTGGGCCAGGTCTTAAGGAAATCGCCGACCTCCCCCATTTGCAACGTGTCACGGTTATCGGCCGGCAGATGACGATCACTCGAACTGGAATGTTGAGTAGCTGGATCGATCACGTTGACTCAACGATTACAGGTTCCCACTTTTTACTGCTTCCACAGCTTGAGGTTCTCCACCTGCACGAATTCAAGAAAGGGACCATCAGTGAACTGAGTGAACTGAAGCGACATCCCACACTTCGTCACATTTCATTTACAAAGGTCCAGAATCTTGCCAATGTGTTAGGACAGTTGGTTGACTGTCACAATATCTATTCGATCACGCTCAACCTGACTGAAACCGATGACGAATTGCTCAAGGCGATTACGCAATTGCCACACTTGAAAACTCTGGGAATTCGCTCGAAGAACACGTCAGAATCGTTTGAGCACCGCCTGCAGGAAGCCCTGCAAGGGACCGAAATCATCTGGAAACGCTGATCGCCGGACACGGAGAATTGACTCATGACGTTGATTGTCGGAGTCTAACGAACATGAAGACCTTGCCTCACCCGACTCGATGGAAAGCCAATCTCATTTGGATCGGGAGTGGCCTGATCGGAATAGGATTGGGTGTCTTGAGTGAGCATTCGCAGTATCCCACGTTGTGCCTGGTGATTGCGGCTCCCTTGATGTTCATTTGCGTTGCTTTGACCCTGTTTGCCAATTACACACGTTGTCCGGCGTGCGGGGCAGTATTGTCACGACCTCGCCGGACAACCAGTTTTGTCTGTCACCCATGTGCGACAGAATGGACCTGCAGAGACAAATCGAATTGACGTTGAAAGACTGCTGAAAAGAAGGGGGTAATGAATGGACTACGTGCTGATAATCCATGCTGTCAAAGATTACGCAGCGTGGAAGAAGGTCTTCGATGACGCGGCGGAGATCCGTAAAAATGCTGGCGAGCAAAGTTATCAACTGCTGAAGTATGAAAATCGCCCCAACAGCATCGTTCATTTCTCAAGATGGGAATCGTTGTCCAAAGCCAGGGCCTTTTTTGAATCTCCCGAACTGGTTCGAATCCGACAGGAAGCAGGTGTCGAATCCCCCGAGTTCATTTATCTGAATCAACTCGAAGCAAGAACACTTTAAAAAACCAACCTGATCATTCCGCAGGGTCATTGACGATCACTGGCGACGTCAGGCCGAGGTACGAATATTCGACCAGGGGACTTTCTTCGAGGTCATCATCGATCAAGCTGCCGACCCGGCTGACGGCATCGTTGATCCCGCCGGTGGTTCCATAGTCGTACGACAGCACGCGGCCATCGGGATACGTCAGCGCTGTCGGACGGATCGTGTTACCACTGCCGTCGGCATAGCTGAGCGAGACCTGCGGTGTGGAGGAGGCAATCACCGGACAACCGTGGCTTTGAGAATCATTATCG
>CAIWEX010000051.1 GCA_903911795.1 uncultured Schlesneria sp. | reverse complement strand
GTCCGCGAACGTGTAGCCGCCACCACCGCTCTGTTTTGGAGTTGAAACTTCCTTCGGCATATCACGCTCCAACGCAAGCAAAAGTTGACCAGCTGCCCATCCAGAGGGTGTCGGCCTAAGAGAGATCGAAAACGGATTCGTCGGTCATGTGTGGATTAACTCATCACTAATTAAATTCGCGCGCGGGTGTCATCATGGCGATCATTATACCGGATCTAGCGAGCATTTGCGATGCGACGACAGGTCTTCCTTCGCCTTCGCCACATAAGCGGACGCCGCAAGGGTAAATCCGGAACTACAAACGGTTGGTGCGTTGTAGGATTAACTGATGATTCCTTCCTGCGCCCGCCCGTTGACGTCCGTCAACCGCATCTCGCGGCCAGCGTGGCCAGCCGTCTGAAAGCCCTGGGAAGTTGGCCCGCCCCACCCTAACGACACTTAACCAGGCAGGGCCACAGAATCGAATTAACGCATTCTACCTAGCTTGTCGCGTCAATTTTGCAGATTCCGCTACAACCCGTACGAGATCTCGACTAGACTTGGGTGATGATTACGGAACTGGTACTGAGCGGGTCGGCCATGCTGGCGGGGATCGTGAATTCGATTGCCGGTGGTGGGACATTACTGACGTTTCCGGCGCTCGTCTGGACCCTCGGGACGTCGGTTGGTGCCAATGCCACCAGTACCACCGTACTGTTTCCGGGGTCGCTCGCGGCCGTCTGGGGTTATCGCCGTGAACTGAAGGATCAGAAAAAGTGGATCGTCCCACTCCTGATTCCGTCGTTGGTCGGCGGATTTCTGGGGTCGTGGCTGGTTGTCAGCCAGCCCGAAAAGGTGTTTGAGCAACTGGTTCCCTGGTTGATCCTGTTGGCGACCGTCCTGTTTCTGTCACAGCCCCTGCTGACTCGCTGGACAGGAATTGGCAAACCGCACCAGCAACCTTCGCCGGTTGTGTTCGCCGGTATCGTCTTTTTTCAATTTCTCGTGGCGCTTTACGGAGGTTACTTCGGCGCGGGAATCGGGATTCTGATGCTCAGCAGCCTGTCGCTGATGGGGGTCGAAGACATCCACCGCATGAACGCTTTGAAGAGTCTGCTCGCATCCGCCATCAACGGAATGTCGGTGGTACTGTTCATTATCTATGACAAGGTCAGTTGGAAGTTCACTTTTCCCATGATCCTCGCCGCGATTGCAGGAGGGTTCCTGGGTGCCAGCGTGGCCCGGCGGTTGAACAAGAGTTTTGTTCGCTATGCAGTGATTACAATCGGGTTTGTCCTTTCAGCGTATTACTTTGCGCGTCTGTAATGGTCGGCATCAGGGTGGCGGATTCACTCGCGCGTTCCCGCTCGTTCGGAGCTGGAAGTTTGTTTGTGACGGGGAGTTTCTGCTCCTGATGATGTCAAGGATGATGCATGTCGAGTGAGAAGGGTGAAGGCCTGATATTACGGGTCACCGACTTCAGTGAAACCAGCCGGATTGTCGTGATCTTCACACGTGAATTTGGCAAGATTTCTGCATTGGCCAAGGGGGGCCGGCGGCTGAAAGGCCCCTTTGAATCCTCTCTTGACCTGCTCGCAACATGTCAGATAGTGTTCCTCAGCAAAGGCACGTCTGGTCTCGATCTCCTGACTGAAGCCAAACTGGTTCAGCGTTTTCATCCTCAGGAACGGGAACTGACCTGCCTTTACGCAGGCTATTACGTGGCCGAGTTACTGCTGGGACTGACAGAAGATTACGATCCGGACCTTGAACTTTACCAGGCGGCACAAGACGCCCTGCAATCGTTTACCAACATTCAGACCACGCCAACCGCTCTCCTGCGGTTCGAACTGGTGCTGCTGCGAGAAATAGGACAACTTCCAGATTTTGGAACCTGTGCCGGATGCGGTGTAGAACTGACTGAGGGAAAAACGTTTGGATTCTGGGTTTCTCAGGGAGGACTGATCTGTCCTGAGTGCCAGCATGAAGAATACAGCCGATTGACCATTCACGCCGGTACGGCCGCCGCCTTGCGGATGCTCTCCAGCGAAAATGATCAGGCCTGGAGACGATTGAACCTGTCACCACAGCAATTCAAGGAAGCTCGCCAGATCACTTCGACCGCCTTATCACATATCCTCGGGCATCGTCCCAAAATGTTGAAATACTTATCGTAAGACCGACTGATTCACGCTCGTGCAGCACGCCATGACGGCGCCCGCTACCGACGCATCGACACTAACCTTCGGTCATGGATGACCATGCAACACGGCAAAACGATCAAAAAAGTGAATCAGCCTCGGAGACCAGTGCTCCGCGGGTGGGTCGCCGCGTTGATGCTCAGCATCCTGCCGGGATGTGTCACGCCCTGGGAAAAATCGGCACTCATGAAGGACAACACTCCTGATAT
>CAIWEX010000050.1 GCA_903911795.1 uncultured Schlesneria sp. | reverse complement strand
ACCGGCCCGGCATCGAGCAGGAAATATTTGTTGGCATTGCAATCGTAGATTCGAGTCAGCGTCTTACCCGTCTTGGGATCGCCTCGCTGGACATTGTGACCGATCAACAACCAGTCGGCATGATCAGCGTATGCAAGTTCCCTGGCACAGTTTGTTTTGCCGAGGTCCGGATTCGCAGGAGTAATCACCTCCAGGGCACGCGTCTTGAAACTGAAACTCATTAGAGTTCCGTTGCTCGCCTTGCCATAGCTGCCACCGACGCTGCTGATCAGCATGCGATCACGTTTGGAATCGTAGGCCATCCCATGCGAATCACACCACGGGACGAACAGCCGTGATGTCGGTTCCAGATCAACCCAATCTCTCCCCTTGGCAGTAAGCCACAGACCCGCATCTTCACCGGAAGTCTTCCTGGCCCAGGCGACAACACCGTGAGGTGACGAAGCAACGACCGTACTGCCCCATTCGAAGCGGTAAGGTAATGCCTTCTTTTCGAGTCGCTGCCAGTCCATCTGTTGCGGGTCGTAGAGATAACCGCGGCCAGAGACCATCATCCTTGAGGTCGGATCGTAGGCGTAATGCTTGTAGTTGTGGACACTGACCCACGGGCGATTGAGGAGCGACGAATCAAAACCGCCGCCACCGTTGGCTCCATAGGGTTCGTCAGCATCAAATCCTTCGACGGATCGACCTGAGACGGGCGAGTAGTGCGTGACCGTACTGGCCGAACGGACACAATGGCCCCCACCCCACAGCAGAATCTGTTCTCTGTCAGGATCCCAGACCGACGTTCCCCAGTCACGGCCTCGACACCCGTAACACGGATTGCGTGGTGGTGAGGGCAACTTGACCCATTGATTCTCGGGAAGTGAATCCAGTCCGGTCGCAGCGGGCGAATCTTCCACTTCACAATAGTCGGCACGGAACAATTCGGTGCGGTACAGGCGTTGATTGGGGACGGCGACCAGTTTTTCGCGAGAAACCGCTTCAGACTTTGCTGGGTCTAACGTGAATCTCCACGTTGCGGACCCGCGCTTGTCATCGCGGGCATGCGAAATCAGTAGCAGTTCGTCAACTTCATTCGATGCCAATGCAGGTGGTGAATACCATTCTGCCGCATAGCCATCAAAGTGAGCGGTCGCTCCTGGCCCCGACGGCTCTCCCTTGGCTGGTAATGGCCAGGTTCGATTGAGTCTCCACTGATTGGACAGGACGTCGTACAGCCACAATTGAACAGGGTTGAGTGGAATCCAGGGACGAGCGCCATAGTCGGTATTGTTCGATGCAACATAACCTTCGTACATCGCGATCTGCCCGCAACCTGCCAGGTATTGCAACGCATGGCCAGCGCGGGGGCTTGGGCTTTCTGCCGGTGAGACTCGACGCCACGACGCTTTGTCGAGATCCAGCAGCCACGTGTCATTCATCAGATAGTCTTCATGATCACCACCAAACAGCAGGCAGACATTATTCTTCGGATCAAAGACCAATGGTGAATTCCGGCGCGAGCACGGCACGGGATAGTTGGCTTCAGCCGATTCCTCGACCTGGCGCTGTAACGATTTGGCTGACGTCAAGCCATCGAGAAGCCGCTTTTCGGTGAGCAATTTCGCGAGTGCTTCCAGTTTTTCAGCATGCGGCTTCAGGGCCATTGCCGCCTTTAGCCGCCCCACCTGCTGAACAAGATCCGCTCGCTCAGCCTCAGTCCCTTCACCCTTCGGATCCCGAAACCAGACCAGACGAATATGGCCAATCAGTTTTGCGACCGAAGCGATCGCTTCAACGGCCTGTCGATGTTCTTCCTGCAATTTGCCCTGGGGGTTGGCAATACGCTTCCACTTTCCAGTCGTCAGGTCGAGAACGACTGTTCTCATCCAGCCCAGATTGTCGACTCGCTTGTCAGAACCAACGACAATCAACCTTCGACCAATGGGATCGCACGCCACGCTTTGCCAGCTCAGGTCGGCGAGTTCATCGACCGGATCACGTGCGACCCACTTTTTGTCGGTGACATCAAATTCAAAAAGTGTGGTCCCGCCACCAAGACAGTAGGCAACATTGCCAACCGGATCATACGCCGTCTGATAGTACGGATGAATCTCTGGCTTTGCGGCGGGGCCTTCAGCGAAGTCTGACCAGGCATTCTTGACAGGATCGAAAACTTGAACGAAGGCTCCCTTTCGCTCAGTCCCTTTCCATTCGCGTTGGCCGGGACCGACCAGCAGGAATTGCTTTGTCGCGGGGAGATGGATCAGTGTCGCTCCGTCGTGAGGCCCCGTCTGACCCTGATTTTGCAGCGACCAGTCGACGTCTGCAGCCGTGGCTGTCAGCCCCAATCCCACATACGAAAACAGCATCGCGCCTATGATCGTGAGAAATCGCATGCTCGTCTCCTGACTTCGGGAGAGAAACGGGGACAGTCCTCAGGCGACTTATGACTCCATCAGCAACCGTAATCGGCTGGCTCAATTCCGCAATTGTTCACGCATCCAGCCGGGCCGATCCGTTGTCAGTCCCTGGACGCCAGCATCTATCATCTGTCGAGCCAGCTTGGGATCATTCACTGTCCAGACAGCCAGCTTCAACCCCGCGTCCCGAATTTTGGAGGCATAGGCACGGTCGATTGTTTCGTGTGCAGAAAGATCGAGACCATCGACCCCGGCCGCTTTCGCATCACGGATCAGATCTTCTGCCTTAGCCGCAAGCTTGCCAGTCTTGGGGTTGGGTTTGATGTCGACAATCCAGTAGGTTTCCAGTTCCGGAAACTGCTTTTCGGCCGCCGCCATTACCTTGGCCGAAAAGCTGATCAGAACCGTTTGTGCCGCAGGACGTTTGGCCGCAGCGAGTTCTCGCTTTAATTCGGGAAGGATTTCTTCACCACATTTGATCTCGATGTAAAGTCGCTTCCCGGTGGGGATCGTCGCCAGGACTTCCCCCAATGTGGGAATGCGAGTCCCCGCGAAGCGTGCATCTTTCCAGCGACCGACATCCAGGCTGCGCAGTTCCTCAAACGACTGCTCGACAACCGGACGGTCGACGCCCCCCAACCGCTTAGTGTCCTTGTCGTGGATCACGACGATCTTGCCATCCTTCGACAGCATGATATCGAGTTCCACGGCATCGGCCTGCTGCTCCCATCCCAGTTGAAACGAGGGCATCGTATTCTCGGGGGCGTCGTGCGACGCCCCTCGATGGGCAATGATCTCAATTCCCACCGATTCTGCCGCGATCGTCATTGTGTCCGCTTTCAACAATAGAGACAGACAGATTGCCACCATCATTCCGGCGCGGCGCAATACCATGGTTCGGCTTCCGTAGTCCAAAGAAGAAAGAGTCACAACCGGGTCATTTCCAGACGCGCTGGAAGAATTCGACAAAGTTCCGCCACATCACTTTTTCGACGTCCTGACTCGAATAACCACGCGCAGTCAGCAGGTCGGCCATCTTATGCAGATCGGCGATGGTATCGAGATCCGAAGGCGATTGCTCTTTGCCAAAACCTCCGTCGAGGTCCGAACCGATGCCGCAGTGGTTGGCATTTCCTGCCAACTGGCAGATGTGGTCAATATGGTCAACGATGTGCGTCATCTGCACTGTCGACGGATCCGAAACACCGATCTTCCAGCCGGGGCGAATCATCCAGTTATCGAACGCAGCACCGATCACCGAACCACGCCGAATCAGTTCCTTGATCTGGTCATCAGTCAGTTGGCGATCCGCTGGGACGAGCGATCGGCAGTTATGATGGCTGGCGATGCAGGGACCCTGGTAGATTTCCATCGCATCCCAGAAGGACTGGTCCGCCAGATGAGTCACATCGAGCAGCATTCCGACGCGATCCATTTCGCGCAGCAGCCGCTTGCCGTCCTCATTAAATCCCCCTTCGCTTCCTGTTCCGAAGCAGTAGGGGGCAGGCCAGTAGTGAGCGGGGCCGAGCAATCGTAAACCAGCTCGGAACCAGTCCTCAATCTGCTCTGGGTAAAGGATCGGCGTACTTCCTTCCATACTCAGGATGAACCCCAGTGGAGGTTGACCGATTGCAGGCTCCCCAGGCGGAAGTGCGAGCCATTCCGCCAGATGTTGATCGAGTGTCGCTTTGTTGTGGACTTCACGCAGGACACCGCGAGCAATCATGGCTCGGTAGTACGCAAGCTGCCCGTGCGCCATCGCGTAGCAGGCTTCTCGCGATTGAGGAAACGTCAGCGGTTTGTCTTTACGATGATGGCGTGGCAGCAGAGTTGCGATAATCAGGCCGACCCGACCTCGCTGCAATTCCGGCCACGATACGGTGCAGGGGCCGGGAATGATCTTGTCGTAATGCTGTTCAAACTCGCGAATCTTGGCGACCGGAAGCATCAGGTCACGAACCCATTCGGTTGCATTCCAGGCCATGTCGAGATGGGCATCAAATATGAACATGCAGGCGTCCTTGGTATCGAAGGCAAACGGCAATCGTACGGCCGAAAAAACGGAACCGCGATTCTGCCAAAATTAGCCAACTTGGGTTTCAGTCGGAAGGGACTGAGGCAAGATTACGGGAATCACTCGCCACTTCGATGGCAAGAGCCAGCCAACCGACGAGGAAAGCCACACCACCAATCGGGGTAATCATCCCCAGTTTGGTGAATCCCGTCAGCGTCAGCACGTACAGGCTTCCCGAGAAAAGAAGAATTCCCAACGTGAACGAAACACCAGCAACTGTCAGCGACTTTGACGGCCGACGCTGAGCCAGCAATCCAACGGACAGCAGTGCCAGGGCGTGGTACATCTGGTATTCGGCCCCCGTTTTGAAGTCATTCAGAAACTTTCGAGAAAGGGGAACAGTCTCTCCAGCAACGAGTCGAGTCTGACCTGTATATTTCTCAACAAACACCTTGTCCAATCCATGGGCTGCGAATGCTCCCAATCCGACGGACAATCCACCAAAAATGGCACCGAGCAGCAACCAACGGGATGAGGACATGACACGCTCACAAGCAATTGTACAGTCGTCCAGGCATCGGCTGACCAACAAATCAACTGTGAATTTACGACGCCGGACTTCAAGCGGATCGTACCTCGCGAAGAAACACCCTGCCACTGATTCAGCAGATGGTCCCGAACGATGCCATCCAAACGCGAGTAACGATTTTAGGGGAGGGCCAGATAGTCGTGGTTCGCTCCGCGAACCAACGCCGCATTTTGTTATGGCAACTCAAATATTCGCTTCGTCCTCAGAAGTCTTGTCAATGAAGAGACGTTGGTTCGCGGAGCGAACCACGACGATCGCACGCCTCACGATACATACTCAGGGCTCACGTCCTCGTGGTCGGGATCAGTGTGAATTAGTTAGCGGTGATCAGTGTTCCAAAATTCTTCCTTCCACCAGAACTCCCCCGACTTCGTCCTCTCGCTCCGTCAACTCGCCTCCGGCCAACGTCCCGAAATCTCCTCCAGCCTCCACCTGAACTCCAACAACTCCTCCAAGCCATCTTTGATGCCCTCAACAATCAAACGTAGTTTCACCGTGCGTTGGGGGCGTACGCAGGGCTGAAAGGGAACCGCTGATGAACGCTAATGAACACTGATATGGCAGGAAGGAGATATGGCAAGAAGGAAGTGCCGTGTGGCAGGAAGAAAAGAGGGGAAACTCGATTTCGGAGACTAATAATGTTTGGACTTTGCGTGGCTTGCGCAAAAGTTTTAAGCCTATAATTGCGTGGGGTTTGCGGGGAAACGCATGCAGGAGTAGAAGCCTGAACTTCGCCCTTGTCATTTCTTCAGCTTTCACTGACTTGCGTATTCCTCCGTGACCTCCGTGGTAAATCTTCTCCCGGTCCCAGCTTGGCGTGAAAGCGATTTATCACCGAGGTCACAGAGGGCCACAGCGTGTAATTCAGAGAACAGCATGCCCCCCCGACCCCTGAAATCGTTACTCGCGTTGGGCGGCGCTCAACGCTGGTCACGATTTTGCCAGCGGGCTGTGATGAGTTATTGCGAAGGCCACGAGTGAATCTGTCCCGCAGAATCTCCGGCAACGGCCGTTGATCCGTCACTCGTCAGAATGACTTGAAGCGGAAGAACACGGACGCCTGATGACGTTGCGTTCTGACTGGAATCAGATGTCACGCGAAATGTTTTCAGTGCGTTTCCATCGGTTCCCCAGATCCGCACCGTTTGATCTCGTCCGCATGTCACGAGTTCACCTTTGGGGCCAAATGCCGCGTCGAGTACTCCGTTGGGGATGCGACCAAATACGCCCGCAGGTCGAATGGGAGGATGAGCGTCGGCCCTTGTCATGGCGGGCCAACCTTTGGAAATCTCCCACCAGACGACGAGGCCATCTTCGCCACAGGAGGCCAGGATCTGACTGTCAGAACGCCACGCGAGTGCCCGAACGGCCCCTTTATGTTCGGAAAGTGGCAAGACGACTCCGCCACTGGTGGCGTCCCAGAGATGGATGTTGCCGACGCGATCGGCCGATGCCAGTAACTTGCCGTCGGGACTGTACGCCATGGCCGTGACCCAGTCCGTATGTTTGACGAGCGTATGCAGCAGCGAGCCATTGGCCGTCGAGAATATCTTGACGACTCGACCAGACCCACCAATCGCCACAAATCGCTCGTCGGGCGAAAGATCAGCAGCGAGGACCGTATCAGTTTCGTTTCCGATTTCCGCCAGTCGCTTCCCGGACTTCACATCGAACAGCACTACTGATCCGTTCTGGACGGGTCGGCCGCCTGCTGCTAACAGCACCGCCCCGGAACGGCTGAACGCCAGGACCTGCGGTTCCCCTTCTGGAAATGGCAATGACCCAATCAATTCGCGGGTTGCCGGATCGAGGAAATCGACCCGTTCGTAAGTTCCCACAGCGATCAATGGTGCGCGTGGACTGCTGGCGAGTGCCAGGACGGGAAACGGTCGTTTCGTCACTTTTCGTTCAATGGATGGCAACTTCTCGGGAATCGGCGGAGGGCCATCTGTCTTGCCAATCGACGACGGGACGAAAGTTAGTGTTCGTGCAGGGGTCGCCGCGCTCCCGGCATTCTGCTTTAACCCGGTGTCGATCCATGTTTTGATCATGGCGATCTGCTCTTTCGGCAGCGGATCGTTTTCAGGCGGCATTCGTTCGGCCGGGTCTTCGGCCGTGATCGCCTGAAACAAGCGACTGGAACTCGATCGTCCCGCCACCATCACGGCACCACCGCTGCTTCCTTTTGTCGCCGCTGCAAACGTGGCAAGACTGAGTCCCGCCTCTTGCTTCGATTCGCCATGACACTGCAGACAATGACGTTTAAAGATCGCAGCGATGTGATCGTCGTATGTAACCGACTTCACATCCTGCTTCACATCATCTGCCGACGTGACGTCTGAAACAGCGAAAAACGACACGAGTGACAACAATGCGAACAAAAGCGAACGAGGCATTTCGGTCTCAAAAAAGGCAGCGAAGTCATAACGCAGATGGCCGGACGTGCGGGGCCGCCCAGCGACGAGATATTCACGACGGGAACGATTACTTGGCAGGCTTCAACTCTTTGATGACTGCCGGGACATCGGTTTCGTTGATGGAACGGTACCCAAAACTGGCCGTCACTTTGTTGTCCTGGACGACAATTGCGGTCAGATGCGCATCGACATTAATTCCCCAGCCAGCTGGCCCTCCCTTGTCGCCAGGATGAACGCTCCACGTCGTTTGCGAGAGCTTTAAAGATTCCTGCGCCTTGGGAAGGTAGTCCCTGGATTTCATCACATCGTCAGTCAGCCAGACGGCGATGATTTTGACTTCAGTGCGATCCTTCGCCAGATCGACATCCAGCGTCCGCAGGAAACGTGCGACCGGGCGATCCCATTTATCCGCCTGTACAAACACAAAGACCGTGGGCTTCCCTTTTCTGTCCTCGGCAACATCAGTCTCCTTGCCGACATTTTCACCTGCTGCAATCACAACTTTCAGCGGCTCCACCTTCGTTCCAGCAGCGGGGCCCGACGCAACTTGAGCCTGAACGACACTCGGCGCGATGGCGATCATTACTGCCAGTAGAGCCCAATTCCAGGAGGCCCAGAATCGGTTCGTTTTCGCGATCAAAAAGTTGAAAATCATAAGAATCGCCCCTTATTTCTGGACTTCGTTCCACGATTAAGTTGATTGATTGCCAGCTTTTCAGTTCAAACTGATCACAGGCGACTACCATACCCGCCTTCAGTGACTGTCGCCAACGAAAACCGATGGAACCAGGCCTGCATTGGTCTTCACGAATTTCGCCCGGCGGGATAAATTCCCTGTCACGCCGGACTGATCCGGACCGTTCCAGGGAAGGAACTTGCCATGCGAGTCGTATTGTTCGAAGACAAATTTTCCAGAGATTTTGCGCCGATCGCCCTGCTGCGCCCGGTGTTTGAGCTCCTCTGTGGCCATTTCGGGGCTCGTGAACGGGCTCAGGAATTCCTTCCGGTTCAGGAATGGGGTGTATTTCTGCGCGATGAGTTGGTCGATGTTTACCGAGAAGAGCATCCGGGTTGCCGCATTAATGACGTGAACTGGTTACGAACCGGGCCGACGTTGCTGCTGAATGGTCGATGGCTGGCCGATCCGAAGGCTCTCGCCCAGATTTCGTCGGATGCTGTCGGGATTGTCGATGGAACGGTCGTCTACCTGACACTTGATCCTCTGGAAGTCGCCTTGCTAACCGGCGACAACTGGGACGAAGCGTTGCCACAAATTGCTCGGACCCGTCGCCGGGTCGCCGCGTCCGGAAAACTCGCCCGGTACCCTTGGGACCTGGTCCATCACAATCCAGACCAATTGCGAGCCGATTTTGTCGCCAGGGATTTTGACTTGTCTGCTGCCGATGAGCTTGGTTCGCAGGTGGCGATTCTCGGCAAGCCGCAGCACGTATTCGTCGATCCAACGGCCAGCATTGATCCATTCGTCGTCATCGATGCTCGCAAAGGGCCTGTTTCGATCGATGCGGGGGCGATGATCCAAGCGTTTACACGGCTGGAAGGTCCGTGCCACGTTGGCCCGAAATCACAACTCTTTCGTGCAAATATTCGCGAGGGAACGAGTATTGGCCCCGTTTGCCGCGTTGGAGGCGAAGTGGAAGGGGCCATTCTGCATGGCTTCGTCAACAAATATCATGACGGGTTCCTGGGGCATAGTTACGTTTGCCCCTGGGTGAATATGGGAGCGCTGTCGACCAACAGTGACCTGAAAAATGACTATTCTGCCGTACGTGTTCCACTGTCAGGTCACTCGATCGATTCGGGTGAAATGAAGGTCGGCTGTTTCATTGGAGACCACACCAAGACGGCGATCGGCAGCCTGTTCAATACAGGAACGGCAGTCGGGGTCATGTGCCTGATCCTTCCCGATGGGGAATTGTTGCCAAAGCATGTCCCATCGTTTTCCAGAATCTGGCATGGTGAGCTGATCGATGGCTTCCCGATCGAAAAGGGGCTGGCGACGGCTCGCGCGGCCATGGAACGCCGGAATCGAACGCTGACAACCGCACAGGAAACACTACTGCGCAAAGTTCACGCGATGACTCATGCGGAACGTGAGAATGCGATTGAACGGTTTGCCGAAAAAGCAGTCGCGTAATTCGCCTGAGTTCCGGGTCAGGACTGCGAATTTCGATCGCCATTAACCGTTCTGTGGTGGTTGAAAAAGATTGATCAATTCCACGAACGCATTCCGATCGACACCAGAAAGCAGTTCGACAACCGACTGGATTGATCGAGCCCCCAGGCAGACCTGGTTGATCACTTCCATGGTGACACATTTCTGCAGGCCTGCCCCGACAGCTCCGGGATTGGCTGCGATTGCATCTTTGAGTCGCGACAGTCCTGCAGCGTCGATCTGTGCTTTCTCCTGATTGACTGCGTCGATAAAGGGCTGTTTCATCCACATGACGAACTCGAATCTCTGCACGGCCGATTCGACGATCAGCTTGTTAAAGGTCGTTGACATCGATTCGACGCTGGGCAGAAAAATGGAATGCTTCCCGCGAACACGATTCAAGAAATGTGACTTGAACATCACGCGATAGTTCGTCAAATGAACCATTCCGCCGATCGCTTCCTTCCCTTTCATACCGACCAGGCCGAGCAAGTCGTCAAACGCAAATCGCGATAGGCCGCTTTGCTTGACAGAGATCACCATGTTGGCAGACTGCGACAGGATGCGTCGTTCGCCAGCGAGAAGATCGTCTTCCGACAGAGCCATCCCCATTTCTGTTTACTCCATTGATCCGTTGTGCGAAATCCTTGGATCGTTGTGTCGAATATGCGAAACTGGCACGCGTGTTTAACGCAAAATCAGGAACCATGCTTTCAGGAGAATTCCCATTCAGCCATTGATTGAATACGAACAAAGCAGCGGACTTGTTCGCGAAGTCTATGACGACATTCGAGCGACGCGCAAGACAACAGATATTAACAATTTCTGGAAGGCGCTTGCCAATCATCCCCCCACGCTGCAACGGACATGGGAAACCCTCAAACAGGTCATGGGGGGACCAGGTGAACTGGATCCGCTGGTTCGCGAACTGATCTATGTCGCGGTCAGTGTGACGAATGGGTGCGACTACTGCATCGCTTCGCACCGAGCGGCCGCAGTGTCGAAAGGAATGACCGACGGGATGTTCGGTGAACTGATGAGCATTGTTGGTGTGGCCAACATGAACAACAGACTGGCGAATGGTTTTCAGGTTCCGCTGGACGACAAGTTCAAGTAACGAGAAAATCAGGTGAACTCAATCGCATTGACAGCAATATGAGCCAGAAGTAATGCCGCACTCACAAGCCCTGATCGCGACGGCCGTCAATCACGTGAAGCGAGTCGATCCGGTCATGAGGGACTTGATCGATCAAGCGGGACCGTTCACTCTGAAACTCGATCGGAACCGATTCGGGATGCTCGTCCGATCGATCCTGTCACAGCAGATTTCGACCAAGGCCGCTCGTTCGATCCGCCTGAAGCTCGAAGGATTGCTGGCTCCGGGCAAGATCTCACCCGAATCAATTGCGGCGGTGACTGACGACCAGTTGCGATCCGTTGGCCTGTCGGGCCAAAAGGTTTCGTATGTCCGCGATCTTTCAGAACGAAGCCTGGATAATCGATTGCGCCTCTCCAGAATCGGACGATTGTCCGATGAAGACGTGATTGAACATCTGATTCAAGTACGCGGAATTGGCCGCTGGACGGCCCAGATGTTCCTGATTTTTTCGCTCGGTCGGCTGAATGTCTTTCCGCACGATGACCTGATCGTCCGGTCCTCGATCCAGGAACTTTACGGCCTGCCTCAATTGCCCGACAAACAGACGAGTCATGAAATTGCGGAAGTCTGGGCACCGTACCGCAGTGTCGCGAGTTGGTATTGCTGGCGCTGGATCGATGTAAAAAGCCGTTCAAATCCAGACGCCAGCCAGTACCCAGTGTAACGTCTCGCAACCTCAGACGAGTTGAATTCCTGCCTACTTCACGCGAACGGGAACCAGCGTCCCCTGCTCAAACGAAGATTCTTCAGTCGAGGCTCGCACGCCCAATGGACTGAACAGCAAAGCGGTGAACGCGGTTGTACCGATTACGGACTTAGCGAAGAAGGGAATTGCCGCGACGTAGCAGGCAAGCAAACCCGCTGACGTAAACGGATAGAGTACGGGAGTCCGACTGGAACTGTTGAACCAGACGGCAAAGTTAGAAACCACGAAGAACAGGACTTCAAAAGTCAGCCCGAGCGCAATCGCACGTCCCATTACCCCGCGGCGCCCATGGCTTCGCGCGGGATTTCTTAGCAGGAATCCCAGCAGCGTCGCAGCGACAAATGAAACATAGGTGATTTGCGAAAAAGCCCAGTCAGCTCGACCTGACAATGCCCAGATTCCCAGATCGCTGACAAACAGTGTTGCCAGCGGAATCAGCAGTGCCATTCGGCGATCGGCGAGATATGCACCACCAAACAGGCATGCGGCAGCCAATGGATTGAAGTTCCATGGATAATACAGGACCGACATGTCTGTATGGATTTCACAATTCATCAGCAGGTAAGGCAGCATTCGCAAAACCGCAGTGTATACCAGCAGACAAATCAAAAACGGTGTTTTCGGTTGGGGCATGATCTTCCTCAAAATGGGGCGTCCAGAATAAGCGTGGACGTCATGAACGTTTTAACGAATTCGCGAGGCATTTGTCGAACGACTGGCTCAATTACTGGCGATCATAAAGTTCGTCCTGCTTCGTTGGGTCGGCCAGATTTCCGTCACTGACATAGCCCAGTCGCTTCTGCTCAATCTTTCCAGCCTGTGATGAACTCATGAAATTGCTCCCCGGCACGCTGATTTTGAAAAACCGCGACCGTGATTCGACGTGGCCATCCAGGAACGCAACATTCACCGTGTCGGAATGCCGGAAATGAGTTGTCGGAAAATTCTGGCTCGGGGGTTCCAGCAGCCATGTTTCCTGAAATGTCAGGGCAAAGTCGACTTGCGCCGCATCGCCAAACGCGATCGTCTGAGTCAGTTGCTGCACATCGCGCAGGCTCTGGAATGTGGCCATGGGAGTGGCGGTGGGCCAGTTTGACCAGTCGTAGTTGATTCCGTAACCGAGATATCGTGCATTATAGCCATATCCACAGGCCATTTTTCCAAATCGGACGGAATCGACCTGACCGCTCCCGAAATTCGGGCACTGGTAAGCTGCATAGTTGGTTTCCATGAAAGGAGCGAGTTGCCCCTTGGAAAAATCCAGCTGCTGAGCTGGATTTGGCTGATCGTAATCCACATTCCCAAACCAGAATCTTGCCTGGCCAACCGATGGATACGCGGCGGCATTCGTGATGAATTTTTTGTCATCGATCCGGTAACAGGGCAAAACACCCGAATACGTTTCCGAATAATTGTGCAGGGCCAGAGCCAGTTGCTTCAGATTGTTCTTGCACTGCGTCCGCCGAGCCGCCTCACGAGCCTGCTGAACCGCTGGCAACAACAGTGCTATCAGCACCGCAATAATCGCAATCACCACCAACAACTCAATCAGCGTAAAACCTTTTCGTGGTCTTGGATGGCTGGGGACATGACACGCGTGAGGAGACTGGGCGCTTGAAGAGGGAACGAAAGCAGGTCGGGGTAGGCAATTAGGCATGACAATTCTCCGTTGTCGAATGTTGACCGACGGAGATCGCGTTGACGAAGACGTAGTTTTCGACTGTGTCGCGCCACAATGACCCAGCATCCTGGATCAATTGAAGACGTACTTCAGCCAAAGCACCACGACTCGTCCAAAGCGAGCACCGCAGGCCATCAGGTCACGACATCTGGGCAGGTCTTCTGGCTCCCGGATCAGTCTACTCACCGCGCCTTCCCGAGTAGGATACTCAGTGGCATCTGCGGCTTTTGTCCCCGGTTACAGCGGCGGGACCGCGACGGATTCACACCGTCTTCCCTATTCTCTCGCACAGACAACAAGTCTCACGAGCACCCATGTCGATTTGGCATCGTACCGATCCCGGAAAAGAATTCAACCGTACATTGCATCCGGCCGCGACATGCACGGAAGAACGAAAACTCTCGGCGTCGCAATCAAGTCTTTCCGCATGGAAGGCAGCGGACAAACCGTTCCTCACTTGGATTCGACAGGGTGGCGGGGGCGCACCCGCTTCGGGGAAGCCCCCGTTCCAAGTCATTCCGTTTCGAGGGCTTCTACAAAGCCAGTTCGCCCCGCCACCCAAACTCTGGCACGGCCAGCGAGCCGAATTTGTTATTTGATGCCTTTGTCTCTGCGGTTCTATGAACATCACGTCTGGAATCACACGAAAGAACGCTGAATCCGCGAGGACTGGTAGCAACTACGTTCGTCACCAGTGTCTAGCGGGGGCATCGTCACCGGGCTGTGAACGAGAAGTCCATCGGGGCTGGCTTTCGGTACGCCGATTCGCAGAATGCCAACCATGCCTGTCGATCCATTGTTTCGACATGTGTGATTTGCCGAAGCGAAACGGCGGACTCCTTGGCTGAGTTTCCGGAAATCGGCTGCAGGGCAATCTCTTTTCGCTTTTGGAAAAGCTGCGACGGGGAACGAAGCATCTCCCCCGGACTCGGAGACCAGGGGTCAATGATCTGGACGACTTCTGCCAACACGACATGACCACGTTGAATTCGTACGACACGTCCGCCCATCTTCGACTCAATACAGGATCCCAGGTCATCGGTGATGACCAATGACGATCCCGCTGGAATCATTGGGGGATCTTCTGTGAATACAAAACGGCAATACTGCCCCACCTTCAGTTGATCAGACACGGATTCAACCTGGGATTCCGGCAATGTCTTCGAATCCAAGCTCGCAAGATTCTCTGCGACCTTGTTACCAGCCGCTGGCAAAGACGTACAACCGGAAGAAACTGCGAACAGCCATAGAGACAGAATTGATTGAAGGAAAGTACATCGCATGGATGTTGATCTCGATGACTGAGCTTTGAACGGCCCGGGGTGAGATAGGTTCTACCAGCGAACCACTGCACGCATCAATATGTCCTTACAGAGGACTGGATCGCCCGTTCAACGTCTCCTGGAGAGTATTCCAAAATCGGCGGATTCTGCACGGTCTGCACATTATCTTGCCGGGAGACACCTTTCCGTCCGTTACCAAAACAGACCGAAACAGCCGAGTCATCGGTCACTGATTCGGGCCGTTCTCAGAATTCCCCCTTAACAATTGACAACGAGCGACGATGCCGTCATTTTCATCAACACTTAACGCTTAGCGATCTACTCTACGACGCCGCCTCATAAATATTCAGATCTATCCTGACTGAGCTGAATCTCTGGAGTAGTTCGTAGCAGCGACTTGGCAACACAACCCTTTCGACGGTTGCGATCAAATGCAAAATCTCAAATCTACGACAATGCCGCGACGTGGGTTTACGATCGTCGAATTGCTCGTTTCACTCAGCGTCATCGTTTTGTTGCTGTCGTTGATCGCGCCGGCGATCATGAGAGCCAGAAGTGCGGCACAACGGGTGGACTGTCAGAGCCGCTTGAAAAACATGGCGACGGCCATGCAGGGATTTGCCGGTGAGCATCAGCGGTTTCCTGCCACCGCCTTATTTGGAGCGACCGGCGACTTGCAGGGGAACTGGGTGGTTCAGCTGTTACCCTATATCGACCAGACCAATGTCAGTCACAAGTGGGACGCGAACCGTCCGGCGAGCGATCCAGTGAATCGGCTGGCGTCGCGCGTGTCGATGCCGGTGCTCGCCTGCCCCAGCGATTCGTCGGCGGAACCGGGTCAACCCAATTTGAGTTACGTGGTCAATGGTGGCATCGGTTGGACCGAGCCGATCGATTGCCCCGTCGGATTGCACATTTCATCTTCGCCTGCGTTTCAACCTTTGGATTTGAACGGAAACGGCGTGACATGTCCTCCAGCCGGAGTCGCCGATGGACAACCAACGGACCGCGAACTCTTCCTGATGCTTGGCGTCTTCTTTGTTGAGAACTGGCCGATCGGAGTTGGTACAGTTCGGCATCATCGCATCGAAGACATCTCGGATGGTACCAGTCAAACCCTGTGTCTGGCAGAAAACGTTCGCTCGGGATTTGATCCTGCCACCGGAGACAACTGGAGTTCTGCCAATCCTCGCAGGATTGCTTTCTACTTGAGCGGGTATGTCTGCACGAACGGCTCGTGCTCCCCCGGCAATGTCGACTACACACGAGGGAACGATCGCATACAGATGCCGAACCGACTGGAATCGATCAACGCGAGTCTACGACAAGCGGAAGGGGAAGCCCCCTGGCCATCGTCCTATCATTCGGGGGGCGTCAACGTCGCATATTGTGACGGACATGTGCAGTTCCTGTCGGAACAAGTAGACGGTCGAGTCTACGCGCGGTTGATCAGTCCCCAAGGAGGATCGATTGTCGGCCCGCTGGCTCAAGGGCCACTGTCGGAGCAATGAGCCATGGAAAAGACAAACTTGACCGCGAAAGCTTCTACAGCGGCACGAATCACGGACTGTGTGTGGCTTAATACCGTAATGCCGACATCCTGCTTCAGCGCCCACCTGGCGCAATAGATCGGACGATTGACATGGCATCACAATGGTATTGTCAGGTTCTCGGCGAGCAGATGGGGCCAATGTCCTGGTCAGACTTGGTCGACCTTGTAGGCAATGGCACTGTTGGTGAATCTGACCTTGTGCGATCCGAGGGGCAGAACGCCTGGGAGCCAGCAGAGAAAGTCGTTGGACTCTTCCGAGCCGCTCGTCTGGCCGAGGGTGACACTCCTGCTGAGTCGAAAACCGCGCAGAAGCCTGATAGTAGAACAGAAAACCCGTCGGGAAAAAACGTGAAGCGGCGACGTAGTTCGCAGAGCGCCTCGGCGGCTGCTGAAGCGATCGCCAAGTCGATTAGTACCACCGAGGAAGATGATGACAGTCCGCCGACTGGTGTGAATCGGTGGTTCCAAATCAGAACTGCGCTGGTCGCGTTGGTCGCTGTGGCCGTGGTCGCGGTCTGGTGGGCGAATCAGGACCGTCGTTTTCCGGAGCACCGCTTGACCGCAGCAACGGGTGCAATTCCTACCCCTCCTGTATTGCTGCATGTTCCAGCCCCTGCGAATCCTTCAGCACCCAATCTGATTCCAGAGGTAGCAACTCTGTTACCCGGATTCGAGAAGGTGCCGAACCTGTTTTCACCCACACTCTCTGCCGACCTGAAAACGATCGTCTTTGCACATCTGGCGGATCTGGTGACAGGTTACGATTTGTATCTGGCGACCCGTACCAGCGTTGATGAGCCATTCGGTCCGCCGAAGTTGATTGCCGGTTGTCAGTCGACCGAATGTGACGCGTACCCGGCACTGTCGCCCAATCTTCTGGAATTGATATTTGTGCGATCTGACGACAAGCCGCAACTGATGCGGAGCGTACGTGCGACTGTCGATGCCGAGTTCGGCGCTGCTGAACATTGCCTTGCGCCGTCGATGATCGATGCAGACGAACTAGTGGCTCTTCCGCAGTTCATCGACAGCGGAACACTCAGTTTTGTGCGTCAACGAATTGACCCGCCCAACCGTGCGTTCTGGTTGGCGGCTAGAAATCCACAGGGACAATTTGAACCGAAGCTTCTTATGGCGTGTACCGATCCATGGCCGCTCTGGTTTGTTTCGGCTAACGGTCTTAGGGCCTATTCCAGGGCAGAGACAGGTGTCATCATGGCCGCGCGACAATCTACGGGGCATCCGTTTGGACAAAGCATCGCATGGGCTGATGTCGTACAGACGGGACCAATCGATGGCCCGCTCTGGATGGCTCCTCAAGAAGACGTGATTGTGTATTCCTCAGCCGGACCTGGTAAGCGGCTGGGTGATGGACGCAAGCTTTGGATCTGGCGCAAGGGCAATCGTGATTCCGCCAGCGCCGGTCGCAAATAAGTTTGGTGCTGGTCAAGCGGAACTATTGCGGTCTTGATGGACGTCCGTCCAGAACACCGGGTGCACCCGGACGACGACTTCGTGATTGACGCAATTGCTCAAGCTGTTCTGGTGTCAGTATCTTTGCCAGTCTTGTATCAACGTCTTTTTGCAATTCCTGAAGTTGACTGCGTTGCAGATCCGTCAGCTTCAATTCGTCAATGACGAACGGCGGAAGGATCTGGCCGGGACCTGGTGGACCATATACTTCCGTTCCTGTTCGTGGCGCAGTCTGTGCCGCGTTGTTTCCAGGCCGCGCAGGCGTTGCTGCTTCTTTACTGATCTGAGCCATCAACTCGTCACGTGTGACAATTCCATCGTTGTTGGCATCACACCGCTGCAACAAGGGAAGTAAGCGACTGTCCGTGACTTCTGCCTTTGAAAGTTTTCCGTCCCCGTCAGCATCATACGTCATCAACCGGTTGACGGACGATTCAACGGTCACTGCCGGTTGACCTCCACGCTCGCGTGGTGGTTGAGCGTGAACTACCGCAACTGCGGTTGCAATGACGCCCTGAATCGCTAACAGGCTACTCGCCAAAACA
Organism: uncultured Schlesneria sp.; assembly: GCA_903911795.1. Lineage (GTDB taxonomy): Bacteria > Planctomycetota > Planctomycetia > Planctomycetales > Planctomycetaceae > Schlesneria. The sequence continues at coordinate 68 of CAIWEX010000050.1, read as the reverse complement.
CATTTCCACTGAAATCGCGTCATCATTTCGCCTTACTGATCCCACCATAATTACTGGACGGTGCAATT
>CAIWEX010000049.1 GCA_903911795.1 uncultured Schlesneria sp. | reverse complement strand
GCAGCGAGTCACATACGGACGCGCGCTGACAGAATTGGCGGTCGTCCGCATTTCCATGCTCGAAGATCTCGATCGACTCGATGAACTGGTGGCAAAGCTGCGAGGTGGTGCCGGGGCCAGTCTGCCGACTGTCGCACGACCTCCAGGCCCAGTTCCGACCCATCAGATGGCGACCCAGCCCGCTTCCAGCCCGGAGGCAGAAAAAAAAAATGACCTAGGCCAAGGTCGCCCGCCTGCACCATCGGAAGCGTCGCCAGATCCGGCAGAGGATGTGGCGCCCCCCCCCGTCGAAGTACCGCCGTCCACCCCGAAGAATCTACCTCTCATCGAGTGGAAGCCCGGCTGCGAACAGGAGTTACATCAGGCCATCCTGGAACGACTGACCGATATGACCGGAACTCATCTCCGCCGAGTTTCCAGAACTGCAATTTCCGGACCAACTCAACTAGATTTCTTCTTCCCCGCGAACTATGATCTGGATCGTAAGCTGTGCGACCGCCCCGAGGTGGTGAATCGGCTGGAAGTGATTGTGGCGGATCTTGTCGGACGCCATGTGAAGGTCCGATTTCAGGTTTCGGAACGGGTAACAGAGGAGCCTGTTAAGGCAACTCCCGTTGCTGCAGCGAGTTCCGCCAAGAGTAAGTTTGTGGAGTTGCCCGAGGACCCCTACCTGCAGGACGTGATGAGCGTCTTCGGAATCAAGGTCTGGAAGGCTTCGCCGCAGGCGGATCAAGGTGGGGAGGCTTAATCGCTCATGTTAAAAGAATTTGCAGCCATGGCTTCCATGTTGAAGCAGGCTCAGGGAATGAGTGGCAAGTTGCAGGAGGCCCGTGAACGGATCGGGAACCTGCGATGCGAAGGTCAGGCTGGCGCAGGAATGGTGACAGTCGAAGTCAGTGGCCAGATGAAAGTCGTCAACTGCCGCATCGACCCCGCTCTGTTCCAGTCCGGAGATCGTGAAATGGTGGAGGATCTGATTTGTTCTGCGACAAATCAGGCCCTCGAAAAGATTCGCGAAGCACAGGTCAAGGAAATGCAATCTGTCACCGGGGGACTGAACATTCCCGGTTTAAGCGACGCGTTGACTGGCATGGGAATGTAATACGATTTCAGCCACGAGAATAAACAGGACATCAGCCGGAACGCGCTAGCGTCCGGTTTCTTCAGTAAACAGCAACAGGCGGAATTCAGGTCGGAGACGGAAGACTCGTCTCAGAAAACAGGTAACAGGGATGGCAAAGTTCGACGAATCTACAAAGCACCCGTACGGAAAAGCCGTCGGAAACCTGATCGACCGGCTGGCATCGTTGCCGGGGATCGGTCGGAAATCTGCCGAACGACTGGCCAATCACCTGCTTGCCTGCCCTGATGATGAAGCCAATTCCCTGGCCGAAGCGATCCGACAGGTAAAAACAAAAGTTCACCATTGTTCGGTTTGTTTCAATTTGACCGAAAATGACCAGTGCGACATCTGTGCGGACCAGCGTCGCGATCATCACGCCGTTTGTGTTGTCGAACAGCCACGAGATCTGCTCGCTTTGGAAGCGGCAGGGATCTTCGGCGGGGTCTATCACGTCCTGGGCGGCAAGATTTCGCCGCTGAGTGGAGTTGGACCCGACGATTTGACGATTGATGCTCTCGTTAAACGAGTTCGGACGCAGGGAGTCCGTGAAATCGTCATGGCGACGAACCCGACTTTGGAAGGAGATGGCACGGCTTTATTCATTTCGAACCTGCTGGCCAATGACAATGTGAAGATCACACGACTTGCTCGCGGGATCGCGTCAGGAAGTGTGCTAGAGTTTGCCAACCGGGAAATGCTGGCGGATGCCCTGCGGGGTCGCCAGTCGTTTTGATACCACAATTTGATACCACATCGATTTCACCGTAGTTCGTTCAGCTCGACTCGTGCCGCCGAGGATATGCCAGCAGGCGAGAAGCGCTGAAAGACCTGAAGACACCCTTTAACGCAGACACCAAAGATCGCCCTCGATAAATCATGCATCTGAATTTCTCACAGCAGATGAAGATGAGCCAGACAATGAAGCTGGCTCCGCGCATGATCCAATCGATGGAAATCCTGCAATTGCCACTAATGGCGCTGGATGAGCGGATCGAGCAGGAAATCAGCGAAAATCCGTGCCTGGAACGCCTGTCGGCAGATCCAGATGCTCCGGAAGCCGATCACAACCGCGAACTGGCTCGCGAAGAAGCGTCCGAAAAGAACGTCGGCGAAGAAGTCCTGCAGAGTGACGCGAACAACGAAGCCGACTTCGAACGACTGCTTGAGATTTCGCAGGACTGGCCTGACGACAATTACACGTCAGGCAGCAAGCCTTCGTCGAACCGCATGGAAGACAATGCGGATCGACAGAATGACATGATCGCAAATATTGTCGAGAAATCGCAGACCCTCTCAGATTATTTGCTGGAACAATTCCGATATTTCAGCGTCCCGGTCGAAGTTCGGGAATTTGGCGAATTCGTGATCCAGAACCTGGATCCGAATGGCCGCCTGCCTTCGACACTCCCGGAACTGATCCAGGTTTATGGCAAATCAATCTCCGCCGCCGATGCTCAGGCCGCACTGCAATTAATTCAACGCCTGGATCCCCCCGGTTGTGGAGCTCGCGACTGGCGCGAATGCCTGCTGCTGCAGGTGACCGACGAAACGCCCCACCGCGACGTGCTGATCACGCTCATTTCTTCATACTTCGAGGATCTCGCGCAGAACCGTCTTCCTTTGATCGAACGCAAAACGGGCTATCCGATCCCCGTTATCAAGGAAGCTTTCGAAGAACTGAAGAAACTCAATCCGTACCCCGGCAAGGGCTTCGAAGCCCGCCCTGCTCAGGCCGTCACACCGGACGTGTTCGTTGACAAGTCAGCCGATGGCAAGTGGGCCGTCCGCCTGGAAGACGAATACACGCCGCGATTGAGGATCAGCAAACGCTATCAGGAAATGTTGCGAGCTGGCGTCGACTCGACGACCAAAGACTACATCAAGCGCAAGATCGATTCGGCAAAGTGGTTGATCGAAAGTATCGAACAACGCCATAACACCCTGAAGCGAGTCGCCCAGGCAATCGTCGATCGCCAGAACGGGTTTCTGGAGTACGGTCCTGAAGCGATTACCCCCTTGAAGATGCAGGAAATCGCGGATGTCGTGAAAGTCCACGTCACCACCGTTTCGCGTGCTGTTGATGACAAATGGATCCAGACCCCTCGCGGCCTGTATCCGCTCAAGCGATTCTTCGGCGGCGGCACAGTCACCGAAAGCGGCGAAGAAGTCGCCTGGGACATCATCCGCATCAAGCTGAAAGAGATCGTCGACGGCGAAGACAAGAGCGATCCACTCAGCGACGATGCGCTTGTCGACGAACTCTCCAAGCACGGCTACACGCTGGCTCGACGTACGGTGACCAAGTACCGCAAGGCACTTGATATCCCGTCATCACGCCAACGCAGAGCGTATTGAGCCGTCAGCCGTCAGTTAACAGCCGAATTGAGTTTTGCGGACGGGTGGCCGGGACTGGAGCGTCTTCGTGAAGTTCCGGAATGTGCGATCCAGTCACCCCGTCAAAAAGGCTGGTGGGCCGGCGCTCGAAGCGAGCTGATCGCACCCTACAACCGATCCAGCGGACTCGTGACTCCTGATGCTCCGCGCTGAATGACATGGGTATAGATCATCATGGTGGACACATCCGAATGCCCGAGAAGTTCCTGGATCGTGCGGATGTCGGTCCCTGCTTCCAGCAGGTGCGTTGCAAAGCTGTGACGTAACGTGTGGCAACTGGCCTTTTTTGAAATCCCGGATTTTCGGATGGCAGCTCGCAGTGCTTTCTGAACCGACGTCTCGTGGATGTGGTCGCTATAAATTGCTACCTCTTCGGGAGGGTGAGGCTCCAGCCGAACCGGGTTTGGAGGCGGACATTACCACCAGATCACGGCTCGGCGGGAGCCTAGCCGCCTCGCCCCCTCGCTCTGGGGAAACTGCCAACCGACCCTTCGCGAACAATGATCTGCCATCGACCGAAGTCGTCCGGAACCATACACGATTTCGATGATCAGGCGGCAAGAGCAATCGGTGTCTGCCCCGTTCAGGACTCGACGCACTTCATCGACCGAGAGAACGACAGGCAAGCGTCGCGGCGAATTG
>CAIWEX010000048.1 GCA_903911795.1 uncultured Schlesneria sp. | reverse complement strand
CGTTTGGTCCGCAGGATATCACCGCAAACCGTTTTCAGATTGTGATGCGCAATTTAACGGACGACGCGGCTCAGAAGGTGATCGCGGCCCGTAATTCGCTGACCGAATTCGGTGTCCCGAATTTCTATGATGATCAGCGGTTTGGATCGCTGGGAGAATCAGGAGAATTCATCGGCCGTCCCTGGTGTCTGGGTGATTACGAACGGGCGCTATGGCTGGCGATTGCCGAGCCAAACTCGCACGATCGCCCCAACGACCGAGACGAAAAAGAGATTATTCGTCGACTGTGGGGCGATTGGGTCGCCTGCAAAGCGACGCTGAAAAAATCTTCCAGCCGCAGCATTATCACGTATCTCGTCGACCACCCGGAACGGTTTCGCGATGCCTTTGCGCTGTTGCGCCAAGACCTCCGCAGCCTGTGGCTGGCGGCCTATCAAAGCGATCTGTGGAATCGCTGTCTCGCAGCCAGACTCGGCCAATCGATCCCTGCCAGCCGGACGTTTCCGGTCCAGCTGGCCACGTCACAGGTCTCATTCTTCACCGAATTGACGGAGTCTGAGACGACCGAACTTCAAGGACTGGCGCTGCCACTCCCCTCGGCTCGTCTCCATCTTGACCCAGGACCGTTGCTGGATCTGTATGAAACCATCCTGGCAGAACAAGGATTGGCACTGCGCGAGTTACGAGTCAAATACCCGCGCGACAGTTTCTTTTCGAAAGGGGAACGGACGGCGATTGTCAGACCAACCGAATTCAAGATCGGCCGGCAGGATGCGGACGAATTGAATGAAGGCCGCCACCGGTTAACGCTCGAATTTGTCCTCCCTCGCGGTTCGTATGCCACGATCGTGATTAAGAGATTAACGCTGCTTCCGTAGTCCTGAGACGCAAAACCGGGGCTGGAGTTGTCGAAATGCAAAAATTGAACCCTGGTCTGATTCCCGCGTGACGGCAATGCCTCAAATGAAACAGGCCTAACAACAAAACGCTGTCAGGCCTATTTCTGTTATGGTGCAGAAGGCGGGATTCGATACCCCCCGTTTTTTTAACTCTTCGCGGAATTGACTTTACTGCGTGAAGCGATTGTCCGCAAAGGATTTGCGACCAAGCATCTTCCATTGTCTGTAGGCAGCATTCTCTTCCATCATCACCAACATTGCCTCACTGAGACAAACGCTTTCGAGCGGCACCGCCATCCCGGAGGTGTCTCATGTCTTTCAACAACTCTTCCTCGAACGACCTTCAACCTCGCGCTCCCCGAAAGCGGAAACGCAGTTCTTTGGAACGCGGACTGGCCTCGGACAGCGATCTTGCCGATCTCGCGCGAGCTGATCTCGAAACCCAACATCGCCTTTGGCCGGAGCTTGTCAAGAAAGGGCGTCATTCCGCCACTTTCCGCTGACGTCATACAGACGCCGTGCCTGGGATCATGCTCATCAAGACCAGCTTAAAGATGCTGTCACAAGCGGGACAACGCCCGATCGAGGCATCTATCGGCACATTGCCGACGCCAAGATCCGCGAGGCACAATTGTGGTTGAAGAAGGGCAAACTCACGATCCGTGAAATCTCCAGCAGAACTGGGCTCAGTCAATCGACCGTCCGTCGTCAAAAGCACCGAATGACCGATAAATAGGATCTCGGGCGCTGGATGCGGATTATTCGCGAACGCGGGAATCCGCATCCAGCCGTTTGCAGGTTTTATCTGTCTGCACAAATCGGACTGCCGAAAATTTAGCGCAGAACGGACGGAAATGAACGCTCGAGCATCTGTCCAAGATCATTCAACTGAGCCGAGCTTGATTGCGCATCCCATTCGACGGCGAAGGCTACGAAGGTTCAGGCAATCAGTCATCTGCGCACCGTCATCTGCTACGCGACGTTACCGGCCCCAGATATTCGGATCGAGAGGTGACGCGGCCTGCCAATGCTTAGTTTGGATGCGAATATACTCGCACTTCCCATCGCCAATTCGACTCACATTCTTACTAAAATCATTGGCATCACTAACGATCAAACAGCACGAATCGTCTGTCAATACGGCCTGAATTTCGGCGTCCATCACTTGACCACTTCGCTTTTGAACCACCTTCGCAGAATTGTTGATTCGTTTGAATATCGACTCAGCACTGGCCGAATCCCAGTGCGGCATCTCCTTGATCACCCAGTTTTGAAACTCATCGGGAAAGTCATTTTGCAAGTTTTTTATCCAATGCGTTGTGCCGACCGAAGCTACCGGCTTATTTTCTTTGCGGTCCACCTGACCACCGCGACCGGTAACTACCAACTCATTTTGAGACAACATGAAATCTCTTGGAGTGGTACTCTCAACATAGATCAGTCGAAGCCCGTGGCTCTTCACCAGGCATCTCACAATCACGGCATGCTCGATCTGCATGAGCTTGATTTGAAGACCATACTCGTCATAGAGGGAATCGAGTTGAGCCTGACTCACGCCACCGTCCGCCATTTGCTTTAACGAGACCAGGAAATCGTCCTTTGATGGAATCTGCGGACTGATCAGATGCATGATCCGGGACGTGGGGCGCTCTGTGTCCGAGGCCGTCACCGAGATTACTCCCGGCAACGTGGAAACACCATCGACGACTGATGCATGAAAATCACCAACTTGGAAAGCGCTGTTCGATTCACATTCCAAAACGAGTTTGTTTGACTCTGACTGTGCATGTTCGATGAGTTCTCGGTCGTTTTGAAGTGGCTCATCCAGATTCCATCGCTTATCGCGATTGGTTGTCGCAACTGATCGCGGTGGCACATCGTTGTCAGCGCAGCCAGAGGCAGCAATACCCAAAAACCCCACAATTGCATATTCACGGAACTTGAATTTAGGAAGTGTCGCGCCCATATCATTCTTTCCTGTGAATCGGAAACGCACTTACGCTTGGCCTGGCCCACAAGGCTCGACTCACTTGTTGCCAGTATTCCGGCTAATTCCAGATTTCCAGCTTGTCATCATGGAGTCGGCGGATAATCCACCAGGGGTACCGGTCCCGCGCACCCACCACCATCATTTTCTTCATTGTCTCTCGGAATTGACTTCGGATCCAACGAATACCATTTCTGCCCTGAACACTTTCCAATCGTGATGAATGGATCGTTTTTGGGAGGCACTGCTCCCTTCACAGTGCATCCGGTACCGTTTGCTATTCCAGTTCGTGTTCCAGCGGCGAGTGGATCATTTCCTCCACATGCATTGATTGTGATTGTGCATTTACTGCAACCATTTGCCTTGAAGGCAGCTTTCAGCTGTGCCTCGAACGCGGGATCGGGGAGTATAACGG
>CAIWEX010000047.1 GCA_903911795.1 uncultured Schlesneria sp. | reverse complement strand
TGCCTTGTGCTTAAAAATCCAACCCGGATTGTCGCCGCCTGTTTCTAATCGCTTGATACTCCAGGTGCGGCAGCTCAAGCGATAAACCGGTGTGGTTCCGAACTCCCGCGTGCCATGATATCCCAGCTTCCCAATGATGTAGATGTCTCCATTAACCACCGTGGCCGAGTGAAAATCCGTGGGTGGGAACACGTCTTCCGGGTAGCCCATGATCTCGAATTCGCCTGACTGTTCATGAACGACGACATCGTTGTAAATGCAGAAGTCGGGGTCGTAGTAATCCTCGTGCTCTCCGCCGATCTGAACGAATCGGCCATCAGGAAGCTCCGTGAACGACATGCCAAAGCGATCAAAGCACCAAACGGGTTCTGACAAACGATCCGTGTCGTTGAATTTCTTCCGTGGCTGATAAGCATTTACTCCTGCCCGAATCATCTCGTCCCAGTACGGCACGTTCATCACCTCGGGATTGGATCGGCCAAATCGACGAGCACGGCCCGCACGATATTCCGCTGGGCTGACATTGATTGAGCCACCTGCAGAATGGCCAATCAGCATTCGCTTCACGTCCGTACCGATGTCTGCGAGGTCTTCCCCCGCTTCAATCAACAGCCGAACGACCTGTTCGCTGGACGCTGATGAGATTGCCGTCTGGTTGTATTGATTCTTGCGACTGGCATTCGCCCCCCCCTTTCAAAAGCAATTCAACGCAAGCCGTTTGTCCGGACTGTGCGGCAATCATCAACGCAGTGGCATCCATTCGGTTCACGGCTTCAAGGTCTGCACCATGTTCGATGAGCCAACGCATCATTTCGATGTGGCCGTTCGCAGCTGCAATCGTAAGTGCGGTCTCGTGATTCTCGCCCGAATGGTCGATCTTACATCCATGTTCGTGAAGCAATGCAGCTTTTCGAGCATCTCCGACTTGGGCAGCAATTTGTACCGGGGTTCGAGAAACGCTGTCCTCTCCGTCAATCGCCGTACCGTCGCTCAGAAGGAGAGACACTTCCTGACTGGTTCCCAAGGCAACGGCCTTCATCAGCGGAGTCCACTCGAGAGGTGATGGATCGGCACCTGCATCGAGAAGGTATTTCACGACATCAAATCTTCCGCGCATTGACGCCACGCTCAGTGGTGATTCGCCATATTCCGTCTCGCAGTTGATTTGTGCTCCGTTCTTCACCAACAAATCGGCGACCTGAACGAGGTTTTCGTCGTCATGCAGTGCATACATGACGTTGATCAACACGGTGTAGCCTTTCGGTGAGACCTTGTTGATGTCTGCACCGGTGTCCAAGAGACATTGGACTTTGATCACGTCTCCCAAACGCGCCGCCAAATCGAGAGGGGAGTGGTTCCGCCGTTCATCGACAACAGCGTTAACGTCTGCTCCTGATTTGATCAGCAGTTGGAGAATATCTTCACCAGCCTGTGGGCTGCTCGCTGCACAAGCCAATGGCGTGTAGTCCCGTTCGTCGCGGGAATCAACGGGCACTCCTTTCCGAAGCTCTTTGTGAACGCCGTTGCAGTCGCCATTCGAAGCGTATTCGTGAATTCTCACTTTGCCGTCCCTTGAGGCGATTGACAGTGGAATCTTACCGAAAAACTGATCTTTCCCGTAATGTGGAGATCGAGATATTTGATGAAATCATCATGTGACGTTCTCATGCCTCGTTTCCCATGCGAATCAGACGGGAATCCGTGACGCCATATGCTCGTAGTTTCGAAAGAATACCTGTTCTTGGAAGTCATTCACCAGCATGGTACGTCTCCCGTTTCTTGAGGATATGAACGGACTCGCGGCCACACTTACCGCTGGTGCGTACTCTGATGTGCGGGCTTGACACTTCGATTTGTCAAAAGGTTCGATGGTTGCATGGAGCAATAAGGCATGACCATCTTCTACGATGAAATAACCCGAATAGCCCCGTATTTCGACAGGTTAGTCCAGTCTTGGAATTCATCCTTCAGCAGCAGTTCGCTGCCGCCGGTGACTACGTTCCAGCCGATGCTCATAAAAATCACCGTGAGCACGACGCCGACCTAAACGAGTTGCCGTTGCAGGGTTCGTTCCGATCGCGAAATATGCCATCATTTCGTCCCAAAGGCTGACAGCCGACGTCCTGTGTTGAGCCTCCACCAAAACGCATCATACAAACGGGTCATCCGTTCACCATCATCCGGATTTCCGTTGAGCGATAGAGAACATCATCGTGAGTTTTCCGCGCATTCAAACATCGTCAACGTGGTGGCTGGGAGTCTGTGAGTTTGTTGTGTTTGGAATCAAAGAGGCTCGGGCGTGTTTGTTTGCCGGGAGTTTCTTTGCGGTCCTGATCGCTTCAAAATCGTTGCCGCTTGGAAGTTTGCCTCGTTATGACTTTATTCTCATCGCGGCACTGCTGATTCAAGTTGTGCTGCTGGTGACTCGGATTGAGTCCCGGCAGGAGGCTTACGTGCTTTGCCTGTTTCACGCCATTGGCCTGATGCTGGAACTCTTCAAGACACATCCGAATGTTGCGGCATGGAGTTATCCCGAAGCAGCTTACTCGAAACTGGGGACCGTTCCGCTTTACAGTGGCTTCATGTATGCCGCCGTCGCCAGCTACATGTGCCAGGCATGGCGAATCTTTGATCTGCGGTTGACGGATTATCCTTCGTACCGCTGGAGTGTGCCGCTGTGCGTCGCGATTTATCTGAACTTTTTCACGAACCGATTTCTGCCTGATGCCCGCTGGATTCTGATTCCCATTGTGTTCCTGGTCTTCTCACGGACTCAGGTGCAATTCACTGTCTGGCGGGGGATTCCGCGCCGCATGCCGTTGGTGGTGTCGTTCTTCCTGATTGGCTTCTTCATCTGGGTCGCAGAAAACATCGCGACGTTCTTCGGGGCCTGGGTTTATCCCGATCAGGTGTCCGGTTGGAAAGCGGTCTCGCTCCAGAAGTTCAGTTCGTGGTTTCTGCTGGTGATCATCAGTTTTCTGATCGTTGCCGATCTGAAACATGTGAAAGAGAATCGAGCGAAACCGGCTACGCGATGACGGGGATCGCTATCGACTGGCCTGTGATCTGCTGCGATCGAGCCGGATTGTGGCAGGTTCTTCCAGCCAGGCTTTGATCGTTCCTGCGATCGCATGGAGGTCGTTCAGGTCATTGTTCGGACCTGTTCCACCCGTAGCGAATGCCGGTGCCGGAGTCGACGGGCTGGGGGCTCGTTTGCCTCGGATTGCGAGCAAGCCAATCGCCAGCAATGAAAATGCGGCAATCCCTAGCGATGAGGCTTTTGCGACGTTGCCATAGTTCTGCCAGTTCTGTGCCGTCACAATTTGCTGCTCAATGGCAGCTTCCACGGGCCCATCCGGGGCTTTTCCGACACTCACCTGAATCTGATCCCGACCGTCTTTGTACCCCACAGCCTGCTTGACCAGCTTCTCAACTTCCTCTGCTGGAATACCAAGCGATTCTTCGAGCGGCATTTCATCAACGGGGACCGGTGGAATCAGCATCACTGCAACCGTGAGTCGATTGATGGTCTCCTGTTGCTCTTCTTGAGTCCGATCAACGACCGAATTCAGGTAGTCGCTCTCCAGCACTTCTTCGCTGGAATTGGGGCCGCTGGCGGGAGCATTTGCGGCAATTCCCGGTGGCAGATTACTGGCAGTACCTGCCGGGCCTTTGGGACCAGCAGCACTCGTCGCTTTGTTGTTGACAATGGATTCCCGAACGAGCACTTTTCCTTCGGGATCGTATTTTTTGCTTTTTTCCGTCAGGTGCTTGAAACTCATCTCTGCTGTGACACGGACTACGGCACGACCTGGCCCCAACATACGTGTCAGGATCTCTTGAGCCTTCTCAGCCAGACGAGTTTCTACTTCGGCCTGATGCGACAACTGTTCGGTGGAAGCCATCCCTTGGGCGGATCTCTTTTTTTCCGAAAGGACACGCCCCTCGGTATCGAGGACCGTCACGTTCTCGGTCGACAAGCCTTTCACACTCCCTGCGACCAGTGCCACGATCCCTTGAGTGATCGGGCGGCTCAATTGAACCCCTGGACGAGTCTTAATCACCACGCTGGCTGTTGTTGGTTTCTCGTCCCGAATGAAGGGACTTGATTCCGGCTGGACAAGATGGACTCGCGCATGCTGGACAACATCGAGCGTCATAATCGTCTTGGCCAGTTCACCCTGGATCGCTCGAACGTAATTCATGTTCTGAACGAAGGGAGTCGCACCAAAATTCATCGTGTCGAAGATCTCAAATCCTTTTTCTGTCCCCTGCAAGAGACCGGCCACCGCCAGGCCCATGCGAGTCTTCTGGACTCGATCGGCAGGAACCAGAATCGTGGTTCCGTCGGAAGAGAGTTTGTAGATCGTGCGATCAGCATCCAGCTTCTGCGTGATCGCGGCAGCCTCTTCGGTTGGCAGACCTGAAAAGAGAACAGCGTAGCTGGTGTAGTTTGCCCAGAATCCAACGCCGACCACAACAACCAGCAGCGTCGCCGTAGCTCCGCCGAGGACCATTTTGCCAAGGAATCCCTGGCGAGCCCACAATTGCTGGATCTGCTGGAAGAAGGCGTTCATCGTAAACCAATAGCCAGAGTGACTTTGGAATGCTGATTCATTCCGGAAACCGAAGACAGAAGATCGGGAGACAATCTCCCCATCAACTGTATCGGTTAAAGTGACTCTGCCGGTTAAGACGATTTGATGGGACAGGCGATTCGGGAGTCAGCTTGGATTGCAGTCATCCTGACGGCAAAATTCCTGATTGGAATCCGATCGTTTCTTCGGGACGACCACACCGTGAACGTCAGTCGTTTGGCCGAAATCGCACTCGTTGCCGCAATTGCTCGCAGAGTTCGTTCAATTGAGGCAGGTTGTAACTGGACAGTTCTTCATGGCCGGGTTCTGCAACCCCGAGGATTTCTTGAAAGGCCTCAATTCGGCCGATCAGCGCCCCGCGTTTCTCGCCTTCTTCCAGCCCTTCCAACCGGCCTTCGGTGCGCCCCTCCGTGCGTCCCTCGATCAACCCCTGCAGCCTCCCTTCGCTGAGTGCTTCGATGCGAGCTTCGATGCGGGCACTCTCCATTCGCGACACTTCATCCAGTTGGTATTTCAACCGTGAAATGTAATTGTCCATTTGTTCGGGAGTGTTCTTGATCAC
>CAIWEX010000046.1 GCA_903911795.1 uncultured Schlesneria sp. | reverse complement strand
GCTACCGGTTCAACGACGATTTACGAAGAATGCCTGCAGTCGTTGGAAAAGCGACTTTTCACGGCGGTCCTGAAACATACTCAGGGGAATTTGTCACAGGCGTCGCGGCTGTTGGGAATCCATCGCAGAACACTTCGTGGGAAACTTCATGGATTTGGACTGGCAACGCCGGCCGATGAAACCGGGAGCGATTGATCACCACTGACCGGCGCTGGTCATTCGCGCACCGCAATTCATTGACTTCAAAAACTTGCCAGCATTAGCACAAGGTCCACACATCTCCTTCTCAGTACATGCGTTAAGACATTCTCCCATATCATTCGTCACTTTGGCGCACCACGTGCGTAACTCCATTCCATACATCGCGATCACTCTCACTGGGGTTCTCCAGCAAAGTGATGACAGGCGTCTCATCGTTGACCGCTCGAGTGTTCGAGGCAGTTACTGGCCGAGGCAGTAGTTCTTACCAACGATGGCTCATGGTGGTTGAGTGGAGAATTTTGCATGACACGATTTGCAGTTCGAGGATTGGCATTGGCACTCGCAGTATCGGCCATCGGGGTCGGGTATGTCGAAGCCAGTGCACCGGGTGGAAAGTCCAGCACCAAGGTTTCAACGAAGACCGTGACCGAGGCCGAAACCGAAGCATCGCTGAAAGGAGCCGGTCTTCAGGTTGGTGCCAAAGGGCACGCAGAAAGCAAGGTGATTACGGTTACGAATACGACGACAAATACGACAACCGTGAATTCGTGCCTGTCGATCACCGTCAAGGGGCTGGCGAATCTTGAAGGTCAGGTGGTCACCTTCAATCTGGGAACGACATTGCTCGGTACGGGCACCGTAAAAAGTGGTCGTGCGTCCCTGAAGCTGTCATCAAAGACGACAACTGTCCCCGCCGTAAGCCAGGGAGACACGATCTCGGTCGTCGACCCTGACGGGAAGACTACGGATCTGTCCGGAGCTTTCGGCGCAGTCCAGACCGAAACTGAAACCTGCGGAAAGTGATCTCTGGGAATTTCTGACGGAAAGCGGGAGCGGCATTCAGTGCCGCTCCCGCATTTCCTTGCAGACCCCGTTTCCCGCGACATTGAATTCACGAACTCCGAAAGAAGCACGAGTCATGTCACGCCAGATTGCCAGTCGCCGCGGATTCACGATGATTGAGTTGATGGTCGTCATCGCCATCATCGCAATGTTACTCGGCCTTCTTTTGCCGGCTGTTCAGCAGATCCGAGAGACGGCGCGTCGTACGGAGTGCCGCAACCATCTGAAACAAATTGGGCTGGCCTTACACAATTATCATGAGACTCACGGCAGCTTTCCGATCGGCAATGTTCCGGGAACGAACTTCACCTACCAGAGCATGATCCTGCCACAACTGGATCAGTCGGCGCTCTATTCCATGATCAAATTCAATGCTGCCGGGACCTGCTTTGATTGGAAATCTTCACTGGCTCCCGATGCGGACCCCGGAAATGTTCTCGTTAAGATGTACCAATGCCCCAGTGATCCCAACGCGGGTCTACGCACCATGACAGCATCGGGGATTTACCGCCCCACCAATTACCTCGGTGTCAGCGGAACTACTTCGGCCGACTTTGACGGAGCTTTATTTAGCGGAAGTCGAACCTCGTTTCGTGACTTCACCGACGGGGCATCGACCACATTGATGGTGGGTGAACGTGGTATTCCCGCCACGCTTGATCACGGCTGGCCGATCTGTGCCTGGGGTGTCAGTGGAGATGGCGACACCGACAACGTGCTCAGCACGCTCTATGGCCTGCATCGCGGACTTCCGGACAG
>CAIWEX010000045.1 GCA_903911795.1 uncultured Schlesneria sp. | reverse complement strand
TGGTCCTTCGCAGAAACGAATGCCGCACGAATCTGTCCGTCGTTCGAGCAGGCAAAGGAACTCCACATATTGCCGGGCGGTAAGTCGATCCTGTGCAACTCCCGACCCGCATGCAGATCCAGTGCGACAGCTTTAGACGAGGTCCAGGCATAACACTTCGAGCCGTGATCATAAAACGAGATCTCGCGTCGTGGGTAGCCGATGGAAAATCGACTGTCCGCGAGATTCTTCTTGACGTTGACGGAATTCCAGTAGACCTGATTTTGCAACGCTTGGGTTCGTGAATCATTCTTCCACTTTTCAATGTCTCGCATTCCCAGCAGAAGTTGAATGCCGGTCACGACAATAACAGTGACCGTGTAAGGTTGTAGTCCGGGAATCGGTTTCCAAACAGACCAGGATCGCTCGGCAGCCGAATCCCGCGGAATTCTCAACGAATGCCACGCAATGGCTAACAGAGTTGCGGCTGGAAACACCGTCAACCAGGCAGTGCCCCACAGTCTCATGCGGAGTAATGGTTGGCCTGAGACCAGAGTCCATCGCATCAATAAGATTCCCCCCTCCATCGCAATCGCACCGAAAATCAAACCAAACCAGGCCAGTCGGGAGGAACGTGGCATGAATCGCGTGAGAACAGTAATCGTGATGAGCCAGAACGTAGCCACCCCAGGTACAACGATAATCTCGATCGGAGGCCCCGACGCAAATTGTGCAAGAATCAAGGTGGGTTCCAAGTCGAAGAATTCTCGTTGTAATTGTCCGTGATCGCGTGCTGATCCGATCAATTTCGAGTGACGAACTCATCGAGGTTCAGAATCACATTTGCAACTGCCGTCAGTGCCGCCAAGTCTTTTGCATCCATTCCGTCTGGAACTGGACCCAGGGGGTCGGTTGCAAACTTCGCCGCTTCGTTGGCGTGCGCCACGTAGTAGACTTTGCGATTCTCGTAAAGCTTCGTCAGGACTGCGATTTCATTGGCTTGCGCCGGGCGGATCAGTGCCCATTCCAATCCCCTGGCGATCCGATCTTCCAGGCGTGCTCCCCCGTCTTTCACCATGCGGCGGGCTAGTCCCTGAGCGGCCTCCACGAAGGCGGGATCATTTAGAGTAACCAGCGCCTGCAACGGTGTATTCGTGTTGATTCGCCGGACAGTACAGAGTTCCCGGCTGGGGGCGTCGAAGGTGGTCATGGCAGGATACGGTGTCGTTCGTTTGATAAACGTGTACAAACCGCGTCGATAGCGGTCTTCACCCTTACTCGTTTCCCATTTCGTCGTGTTGTACGTCGACTGCCAGATCCCTTCGGGCTGCAGCGGCATTACCGAAGGACCATACATTTTCTTGCTGAGCAGACCACCTGCCGCCAGCGAATTGTCGCGAATCATTTCTGCCTCGAGACGGAACCGTGGTCCGCGTGCCAGCAGCTTGTTGAAGCGATCCCGCTCAAGCATTGTCGCGGTAGCTCGTGACGGCTGTCGATACGTCGCCGACATCACAATCGACTTGCAAAGCCGCTTGAACGACCAGGGACGTGACGAGGGATCGTTCGGCGATCCCATGAAATCGACCGCCAGCCCGTCCAGGAGTTCTGGATGAGTTGGCGATTGCCCCTGAGATCCAAAGTCTTCCTGCGATTCCACCAGCCCCGATCCAAAGAACTGTGACCAGACTCGATTGACGGCGACTCGAGCGGTCAATGGATTGTTGCGATCTGTCAGCCAGTCGGCGACACCCAGGCGATTCTTCGGAGCATCGGCCGAAAGTGGATGGAAATTCGCCGGAACAGCAGACTCAACCACATCACCCGGTTGCAGGAAATTACCGCGAGAATGGATCTTCGTCACTCGCCGCTTTCCTTCCGGCAGTTCCCGCAAGATCGGTGTCTGGGGAACCGGCAAATTCAATTCGGGCTGCAGCTTCGCAATCTGATCACGTACCTGTTGAGTCGCTGGAGCGAACCCCGCGACATGCTTTATCAGTTGAGACTGCTGCTCGGCCGTTCTGGCTGTCGGTTGCAACTTGGCGATGGTACGAATCGCATCGGGGACTGCGGCATCCAATGTTGGCGAATCGTCACCCGTCACCGACAATCGGAATCGCCCCAGACTGAATCCGGGGTAACTGAATTCGAATTGGTGATCGAGAGTCACAACCAGTTCCATATCCGCGTCGATCGTCGCAGCTTCTGGCGGAGTAAACAGTGCCCTGTGCGGCTGAGTCAGTTGAGGTGACACGGCCCAGCCTCGCTTGTTGTAATCGGGATTCTTGATTGCCTGTTCGACGGAGTATTCATTCTGTGAGAAATCGGCCTTGGCACCGGTCAGCGGGATTTCTTTGACCGGTGTCCCTGCAGTACCACGTAATGCAAGCTTGATGCCGCTGAGAACGAAGTTGCCGTCATTGACGGACCGGCCGACGCCCCCCTTGGGATGCGATTTGTCTGGCAAGGCTTCCAGTTTTACCCCAGTCAATCGCCCTGCGGTGATCGGCATGACAACGGTGTACGTTTCTTTTGCGGGAGACTTTGCCTCAACCAGAATCGATCCATCATCCTGGCGCTTCATGGTTGAACCACTTGCTGCCGTCAGCTCTTTCGGGACGGGGATAACCCAGCTGCTCGTGGATCCGACTTTGGCAGCCCACTCATTTGAAAATGCCGTCAGCTCTGGTGTGGCGGCGTCTCGCACGGCTTCCAGGCGAGCAATTTCTTCTCGCGTTCTGGCCAGCTTTTCCAATTGTTCACGAGTCGGTGTCGCCAACTTCGGGCGCTCATCAAAGTCGTCTGCGTCTTCGGTC
This sequence comes from uncultured Schlesneria sp., assembly GCA_903911795.1. Classification (GTDB taxonomy): domain Bacteria; phylum Planctomycetota; class Planctomycetia; order Planctomycetales; family Planctomycetaceae; genus Schlesneria. The sequence continues at coordinate 8,683 of CAIWEX010000045.1, read as the reverse complement.
TGATTGAAGAACGCGTAGAATTGGTAGTATTCCCGCTGGGTGATGGGGTCGTATTTGTGGCTGTGGCACTTCGCACAACCGAACGTCAGGCCCATCCAGACCTGCATCGTCGTATCAACCCGATCCTTGACGGCCGCCACGCGAAACTCTTCGTTGTCCGTTCCCCCTTCGTCGTTCACCATGGTGTTACGATGAAAGGCCGTCGCAAGCTGCTGTTCCAGCGTTGCATTGGGGAGCAGATCTCCTGCCAGTTGTTCGCGGGTGAATTGGTCGTAGGGCATATCATCATTAAATGCTTCGATGACCCAGTCGCGGTAACGCCAGACGGTTCGTGCCAGATCCTTTTCATAACCTTTGGAGTCGGCATAACGAGCGAGATCCAGCCACATACGTGCCCAACGCTCACCATAGGCGGGTGACTTCAATAGTTCGTCGACCAGTGTTTCATACGCTTTGGGAGAAGCATCGGCGAGGTACTTTGCCAAGATCGCAGGTTCCGGGGGCAAGCCGGTCAGGTCGATTGCAACGCGCCGGGCCAAGGTATGTTTGTCAGCCTCGGGCGAAGGAGTCAGACCTTCCTGTTCCAGGCGGGAAAGAATGAACCGATCCAGATCGGAAGCAGGCCACTTGGCATCCTTGACGGTGGGGATAGGCGATTTGACGGGCTTTTCGAATGACCAGTGAGTCCCCCAGGGAGCCCCTTCAGCGATCCAGCGTTTCAGGATGGCAATCTGGTCTGGGGTCAGCGATTTCCCGGAATCCTTGGGAGGCATCTGTTCGTCTGCGTTGGTCGAGATGATCCGTCGAACCAGTTCACTCTTGTCAGCGTCCTTCGGGACAACAGCCTGTTTGCCATCGTGCGTCGCCAAGGCACCTTCACGCGTATCCAGCCGCAGTTCTGCTTCACGATGTTTATCATCAGGGCCATGACACGCAAAACAGTTGCGCGCCAGAATTGGCCGAATGTCGCGTACAAAGCTGACCGGAGCATCGGCAGCAGAAACGCCCCCTGCCAGTGAAATGATGACCAACGAGAATAGCACGATTCGAGGAGGCATGAAAACAGATCCAATTCGAGATTGACTCGCAGGAAAGATCAAAAAACTGACCTGCAGCAAAAATCTAACGCTGGCATTTCGGACAGTAGAACGTTGAACGCTGGGCTTGCACAAGTCGCAAGATGGTACCACGGTGGCAGGTGGGGCAGGGTTGGCCTTCGCGCATATAGACGCGATGTTCATTCTGGTATTGGCCACTCTGGCTCAGAGCATTGCGATAGGTTCCATCTCCCAGAGTAGAACCTTCCGTTTCAATCGCCCGTTCCAGGACCTGGCGAGTCGCCTCGGCGATTCGTTCGATTTGCGGCTTTGTCAGCTTCTGACAACTCTTCTGGGGGTTGATTCCCGCGACATGCAGGATCTCACTGGCGTACAGATTCCCAATGCCAGCGACAAGTCGTTGATCCAGCAAAGCAACTTTGACCTCGCGGCTGGTCCCTTTCAGTCGTTCCCGCCATTGATCAACCGTGAACACCAGGGCATCCGGGCCAAGCTGATCTGGCCCGTAGACCTGCTCAATTTCGCCGGGCCGATAAAGTCGGACGGTCCCCAGGCCGCGCCTGTCCCAGAACCAGATGGAATTGAATTCTCGCTCGCCTTCGAACTGCCATTCAATCCGCAGGTGGTCCTGATCCGGAGCATTCGCCAGCAGCATTAAACCCGTCATTCGCGGCTCAATCACCACATTCGATTGATTCGACAAATTCAGCACAACCCGTTTGCCGAGTCGACTGACGGAAGTGACTGTTTGCCCGACGGTCTCTTTCACCATCGATTTGAACGGGGGGGTGATCGTGATCGGACGACAATGAGTGGGGCAGGAAATGACGTCGAGAATACGGCGATTTTCGACGAAAGGTCGAATCCCGCGTACCATCGTTTCGACCTCGGGTAATTCAGGCACCTGACAGCTCCACGTCACTCATTGATAACTACTTGAGAACTTTTGCGTCTCGCGTAAAGTTTTCCGTTAGGGCTCGCCATGCATGCGGTTCCATGCAAGCTTCAGAACAGTATTCTAGCGGCAGTCCCGGATAATTGGATGGTCGAGCACGAGACTGCTGGCGAACGGCGGATTTCGCGGAATCTTCTTGACACCTGCTGCCCAACGGACGATTCTAATCCGACGAACAACCGTGATCTGCGCGGTTGTCATTTCGCGTTATGTCTCCGCACCAAGGAGCCTGTTCATGCTTCGCCCCAGCTTCACCATTTCCACAATGTTCGCGCAGCGTTGCCGGGCCGCGTTCAGCAAAATGATCGCGGGCCTTAGTATTGTCGTGGCAATGTCGGGGTTGGTTGAGGCGGCAAACCCGCCGGCCGATGCCGCTGGCCGCGTTGCTGCCCATTTGGCCGCTGGTGAATTCGGACCGGCGATCGATGTCGCCCGTCGCGTCAATGATCCGGCTCAACAGGCCACCTTGATTCAGAATATCGCAACGGCTCAACAGGCTGCTGGCGAACCCGTTACGGCAGTCATGCCACGAGTTTCCCGGACTCAGCGTGGCGTGGCTGGCGGTACACAACAGGGCCGCAATGGCTTTGGCGGTGGCGGTACCATGGCCGACTTCCAGACGCTGATGAATATGATTCAGCAGAATACGGACGGCAAATGGATGGTGATCGATCAGGAAGGTGGAGCTATGACCGAATACCCCTATGGGGTTCGGGTTGCTCCGACTGGACTGCTGCATCGTTTGTCGACCGAAGAACAGAACGGCACACTGGCATCGCTGGGGGCTCAGTCGCGCAAGGCTGACCTGAATGCCGATGTCGCACGCCGCTCTGATCTGCGTCTGGTCTCGCTGACCCGACTCGAAAAAGCCGTGGCTCAGCGGATTGCAGAAGGTCTGCCCGTTCCCGAAACCATGGCCCAATTGGCGGGACTGTCACAAATCAAGTACATCATGGTCTTCCCCGAATCACACGAAATCGTGATCGGCGGACCAGCCGAAGCTTGGAATTACAACGCCCAGGGACAGCCTGTCAGTGCAACCTCGGGTCGCCCCACGCTGCAACTCGACGACCTGGTCACCGTCCTGCGAACCTTTGCTCGCGGCGATGCTGATTTCGGCTGCTCGATCAATACACGTGATGCTGGCGTACGTGCCCTGACCGACTTTGTTCAGAAATCCAATGCCCGCGGACCACTGAGCCCTTCTTCTGTGAAGAACTGGGTCAATCAGTTGCAGCAGAAGCTGGGACGACAGGACATTGAAATCTGGGGTATCCCCACCGATAGCCGCGTCGCTCGAGTCATCGTCGAAGCCGATTACCGCATGAAGTTGATCGGGATCGACAAGCTGGAAGCAGGCAAGGAAATCCCCAGCTACTTCGATCTGCTGGCTGCAAACCAACCAAAGAATGTCCAGTCGATGGATGCTCTGCGCTGGTGGTTGACGATGAAGTACGATGCCGTTTCTCACAGCACCGACAAGACCGTATTTGAGATTCATGGCTCATCGGTTCTGTGCCAGTCTGAAAACCAGTTCCTGACTGCCGAAGGAAAGCATGTTCCGACCGGTCAATCGGAACCGACCAACCGGGCGTTTGCACAGAACTTCACAGCCAACTACGACAAGCTGGCGACCCGTGATCCGGTGTTTGCTGACATGCAGAACATCTTCGACCTCGCTCTGGTTTCGGCAATTATCCAGAATGAAAAGCTGAATACCAAATCGGGCTGGGATCTGGGTGTCTTCACACCACGCGGTGAGTATGCGACAGCTCACTATGCTGTTCCGAAAGAAATCGATTCGGTGGTCAATCACCGAGTCTACAACGGTCGCGACATTGTTGTTCAAGTCGCTGGCGGTGTCCGTGGCGACGTGATGTCGGTTGCCAAAGATCCCAAACTGAATCACGAATCCCCACGCCTGGGCAGCCTCGCCAAGACCGCGAAAGCTCCTGAGCTTCCCGCTGGCCGCTGGTGGTGGGATGCCGCAAAAGAATAGTTGACGTCGTCCGGCTGACAAATATGACTCCCGAAGCCTCAACGAGACTTCGGGAGTTTTTTATTTGAGCGAGTGCCGCGTCCCATAGCGCAGAATTTGGGTTGGTCCATCACCCGCCGGGCGCTAGCCCACGCTGAGAACGGGACGCTAGCACGTTCCGGCCGATTGATCAAAAAACACACCACGTTGTGGCGGTACCAATGTCGTCACACCTTGATTCTGAAGTGGGTGGTGACTATTCCGTGAGTACGAATTTCTGAAGCACAATAATCACGCTCACCGCGATCAGGCAGCCGATTCCGAACAGGAATTCACGGTCATACCACCGAAAGCGGTCCCAGCCTTTGTAGGTGTATCGTGATGCAAGAATAGCAACTCCGCACGCGATCTTCAGCGACCATAGCCACGCTGGAAGTCGACCGTCGGTAGCGGACTCAAGAAAATCTGTCACCCCAAAAACGGCGAATGCTGCCGCGCCCCCGAAAACAGCGCGGCGCTGGACGACAGTTGTTCGGCGAACCCGCACGACAATCGTGGTCGCAACCACGAACCACAAGATACCTTCAATCACATTGAAGATTGCGTACATCGATCGCCGCTTTGGAGAGAGGGAATTGGTACACCGACAGTGTGGCAAGTTCGCGCCTGGTGAACAAACTCGCGAATCCCGAAACACACGAAATCTTGCTATCCACGCAGGCACCTTCTGCCACTTTCTTTGTGTTCCGCTGTGGTCGCTGTGGTAAAATACATGTCTGCGCCAATACTTGAAGATCGTGGACCTTGCTGAATAGCGTTGCCGAAAGTGGTGATGAACCGTGTCGAAGTTGAACTCTCCGAATGCCGATGTTCGCATGCGTGGATTTTCAGAGAGGGCCACCGTAGAACAGACCGTCGCCTGGCTGGAAAGCGTTCTCCCGCCGTTCGAATCACTGCCTGTAGAAGAAGTCTCGTTGCTTGATGGGGCCACGCGAATCCTGGCACATGAAGTGAAAAGCCTGGTCAATGTCCCCGCCTTTACGCGTTCGATGATGGATGGGTACGCGTTACTGGGCGAGCAATCCTACGGGGCATCGAACTACAATCCTTTGCCACTGCAGATCATCGGGACATGTTTTCCTGGCAGACCCTTCGACGGACACGTTTTGCCAGGGCAGGCCGTTCGGATCATGACAGGTGCTCCTCTGCCGGACGGCGCTGATGCGGTCCTGCCCGTCGAAAACTCTTCGACCCAGGGGCAGACACTGCTGGTCATGGGTGAAGTTACAGCAGGCAAGCACATCGGGCAGATCGGGGAGGATGTCTCTGCTGGTGAGGTCATTCTGCCTGCCAGACGCCAGTTACGCCCTCAGGATATTGGCGTAGTCGCATCAATCGGCGTCGGACGATTACCGGTCATCCGGCGACCTCGAGTCAGGATCATCATTACAGGGAACGAGTTGCTTCCGGCAGGAACACCCCCGGAAGGATGCCGGATTGCGGATGCCAACGGACCAATGTTGCAGGGACTGGTTCGCCGCGATGGTGGTATCGCGATCACCCGTGACATCGTTCCTGACTGTCCCGATGCGTTGCGAGCAGCGTTGGCTGACGAAGCTGATGTGATCCTGGTCTCGGGGGGATCGAGTGTCGGACAGGAAGACTATGTCCCGAAGCTACTATCCGAGGCGGGAGAGCTCGCCATTCATGGTGTTGCCATGCGCCCCAGCAGTCCTGCAGGGATGGGGCGACTGAACAATCGCCTCGTTTTCCTGTTGCCAGGCAACCCTGTGTCGTGTCTGTGTGCTTACGATTTCTTCGCCGGACGAGCCATTCGAGCATTAGGTGGCCGGTCGCAGGATTGGCCGTATCGCCGTCAGAAATACCGGTTGAGCCGAAAGCTGGTATCGACCGTAGGACGTGTCGACTATGCACGAGTCCGAGTGAGCGGGGTCGAGGCCGAACCGCTGGCGATCAGTGGTGCCTCGGTCCTCAGTTCGACAACGCGTGCAGACGGGTTTGTGATCGTCCCCGCAGATTGCGAAGGGTACCCGGAAGGGGACGAAATTGAAGTCTTTCTGTACGGCGATTAACTGATGTTTGAGAATCTTCTCCCGCAACCAACGGACTCGCGCCGGTTCCCGAGTGCACCACGAGCGCATTCTCAATCTTGCGACGTTACACTCTGACACGAATTCATCGGACTCTGGCGACTTCGCCGAGGCGTTCCTAGTTTTGTTCCCGTCGAGAAAACAGTGCGTTTATGGAAACCATCGCTGGACACCTTTACGACTTCCCCAAGTACTACGATCTGATTTTCGGTTCGGACTGGGCCGCCGAATTTCGTTTCCTGAAGGAGTGCTTCGCGAAGTATTCGTCGCGCCCCGTGAAACGCGTCTTTGAACCGGCCTGCGGCACAGGGCGGTTGCTGGTGCAGTTTGCCAAAGAGGGTTACGACGTCGCCGGTAATGACCTGAATGCCAAGGCGATCGAGTACTGCAATGCCCGTCTGGAACGACAGGGTTTCAAACCGACGGCATTCGTCGGTGACATGGCGGACTTCACCGTCAAAAAGAAATACGACGCGGCCTATAACTTGATCAATACGTTCCGGCACCTTCCCAGCGAAGCAACAGCCGAAGCTCACTTCAAGTGCGTTGCCGAATCGCTGAACAAAGGGGGACTGTATCTGCTCGGTCTGCACTTGATCCCCAAGACACCGCAGAAATGCACGGCCGAGACCTGGACCGCCAGTCGTGGTCCCTTGACCGTCGTTTCAAATCTCTGGTCGATTGGCATCGATCTGAAAAAACGGGTCGAACGGATCGGAGTGACCTATGACGTGTCGACCCCGACCAAGACCTTTCGCATCGAGGATGAAACCGCGTTTCGAACGTACACGGCCGAACAGATGTTTGATCTGATCGCGTCTGAGCCTCGCTTGCGACTGGTGGAAACCTTCGATTTCCGTCACGACATTGACTGGCCGATCGAAATCACCGGTGACACGGAAGACGTGATCTACCTGTTGCAACGCGTCTGATCTCGTTTACTTGAGCGATGCGACGCCAGCATACGCAATAATTTCGTTTCTCGTTTTCACCAGGCAGCCCTGCTCATCGCTTGTGACAGCCTGGATTTGGTCGCCAACAGGCAGAGTCAGTCGTTGCAGGATTCGTCCTGTGCGGGCATCACACCAGACCACGAATGGCGGTTGGGATTGATTGAGTCCAATTGAGTCGATCGGCCAGGCGGCGATCACGTCGCCGCAGGCCGCGACCTGCCATTGATCGGCCGTACTGCCAAGAAATCGTTCCCACTGGCAGTCGCCGTATTTCAGAGAGATACGTCGCAACAGGCCGTGACTGGCTGCAAACGCGGCGTCTCCGCTGGCGATGATTTGCCGTTCGGGAGATTGCAGAGGCAGATGGGCGATTCCAACAGTCCATTCGGCAGTTCCAGTCCGGCGATGAAGATTGCTCAGTGTCATTCCATCGACGGTCAGCAACAATTGATGATTGGATTGCCACAGAACGGGGTCAACATGGGAAAATGACATCCCACCTTGGTACTGCCAGGAATTGTTGGCCGAATTCTGCGAACGAGCTTCAATTCGGCGCTGGGCATTGATTGTTACGACGAGTTCTTCATCAATCACAGGCCCTTGCAACCAGAGGTCCGGAACGCCGGACTGCTCAACAGCGACACATTCGGGACCGATGTCAATCAGCCAGAACGTGGCAGGCTTTGCGCCTTGCAGGGCAATCTGGCGATTTCCACACGACCATTGCCAGAACAGGGACTTGCCCAGCTTGAATCCCTGGACTCTGTCACCGCGCGGTGCAAACGTCCACGCAACGACACCGGTACGTGTATCAATGACCGTCAGACCGATGCGTGGGTCAAACGCCACGACCCAATGGTCACGAACGCAGATCTGGATGGTGGGGACCGGCTTGGCATTTCGATCATTCGATTCTGGCAGGCGAAACATCGCGCCATCCGCATGGATCAGTCGCATGGGTGTTGTGTCTTTTGACACCGTTACGGGAACGGCCCATTGCTCCTCGCCCGATTCCAGCGACACAGAGTGAAGAGTTGTCCCGCCGGCAATCAGCAGACTGGTTCCGGAATAGGCTGACCACTGCGGGTTTTCAGCGAAGACTCGACTCCAGCGGACTCGACCTGTCGTACGGTCCACACAGTCGCACAGAAGCCATTTCCCCGAGGATGGATCTCTTCGCAAAACAATCAGACAAGCCTGGGAAATGGCAGGTGCTTCATTGATCGGAATCAGAGCGCTGGCAACTTCTGCCATCCCTGGAAGCTGCTTCACGGTTGGATCGATTGTGAGATCGAGTTCCCAAGACCGTTGAAGTGACCGGGTCGGTTGAGTCGGCTCGTAGGGGCGGTACACATCCTTCTCAAGCCGATTTCTGGCAAGTTCGCTGGAGCGCAACCGGGTCCCCGACCAATGGATTTCAGTGTCAGCCATTTCAGCTGCAGCCAATTGTTTCCATGCCTGTCTGGCCGTCCGAAGATAACCAGCAGTCTCGAGTGTATCGGCCCAGTCCGCGAGAGTTGCCGCACGCGTTTCCAGGGTCGAGGCCAATCGCATCGAGCGTGCCACGATTGTCAGTGCTGCAACATAGCGACCAGCACGACGCTCTTCCGCCGCGAGTTGACGCCACG
>CAIWEX010000044.1 GCA_903911795.1 uncultured Schlesneria sp. | reverse complement strand
TTCACCTGATCGGGCTGCAATTGTGCCGATGCGGTCCTGACGAGCATTGTTGCCACGCCAGCGACAAACGTGCGAACGACGAGCGAAGAAAACGGTCGAACATTCATGGATGCGTCTCACAAGGAATCAGGTGAACGACAACAGTTCGATTTGCGAACTCTTAAAAGTACTATGCAGATCGCGGCAACCACGCAGGATGAAGATCCACGTCGTCAGCCAGACCGGCCAGTTTGCCGACAACGTCGGAAGGAAGATCGATTCCTTCGACCAGTGCCTTACGGCGCAAGTTCCATTCGCGTTCATGCGGAACCAGCACTCGTTCTACACCGTCTGCCGGAGGGGAATCGTGAATCTCGCGAATCATTTCTGCAATACGCTTCTCGAAGACATCGCGCGGCCCCATCGCGGCAATATCGATGGCGATGAATGCGGCTCCGTGACCTGTTGGCTGAGTCGCGTCACCCCAGATCCAGCTTCCCACCTGCCACGTGACCTTGGCTCCGGTTAATAGCCCCGCCAGAGATTCAATCAGTAATGCGATTCCGTACCCTTTGTGATTTGCCAGTGGTGTCAGAGCTGCCTTCGCGGGGTAAAGGCTGCTGTCGGTCGAGGGATGTCCTTCTTCGTCGAGAATCCAGTTATTCGGAATCGGCTCGCCTCGTTGAAACGCGGCATATACCTTTCCACCGGCAACCGTACTGCTGGCAATATCAAGTAGAATCGGGTCGCCAGTACCGTTCGGAACTGCATACGCAAGGGGATTGCTGCCAGTCACAGACCGACGTGATCCCGCTGCAGCGACACTCGGAATATCATTGGCCATTGAAACGCCAATCAATCCTTCCTTCGCAGCGAGCCAGGCATAGTATCCAGCCGCTCCGAAGTGACATGAATTCCGGACCCCGACGTACGCGATCCCTGCCGTGCGAGCCCGCTGGATCGCCTGTTGCATCGCAAACACCGACGTGACATGCCCCAGACATGAACCCCCGTCGACAATCGCCCAGGCAGGGCCGCTCGCGACGACCGACGGTTCCGTGTCAGACCGCAAGCCACCCGCTTTGACTCGTTTTACATAGTCACGCAGTAACTTGGTTCCATGCGTAAACGTCCCCCACGTATCAGTCGTCACCAGAACTTCGGCAACGGTCTGGGCGTGAGTCGCCTTGGCTCCTGCTCGCAGCAACGCTTCCACACAAAAGGCCTTCAAGTCTTCAACGGCTACTCGAGTCGACATCGCATTCCTTCAATGGCATCGTCAGTAGGAAGTACAAATCACGGATCACGAACTTCGTCAGCATTCGCTCATAGTTGCCGCGCGATGAGCTCTGCTTGTCAGCCGACGCCATTCACGACGTTGGGAAGCTTTTCTCCGCGCAGTGCCATGGCGGCCAGTCCTGCGACAGTTTCACGAAGTTTTCGGACGGCTTTGACACTTGCCGACGCCACATGTGATGCGACGATCACGTTTGGAAGTTGGCGTAACGGGCTGTCAGCCGGGATCGGTTCCGGATCACAGACGTCGATGGCGGCGGCGCTCAGGTGCCCGGACTGCAACGCCTTCACCAGTGCTGCGGTCTCGATCAAATCTCCTCGAGCCAGGTTCACCACGATCGACCCGGGTCGCATTTGCGGGATGGATTCTGCGTTTAAAATCCGGCGCGTCTGAGGTGTCGAAGGGCAGTGCAGAGTCAGGACGTCCGACTGTGTCAGAATTGTGTTGATATCGACCGGTTCGCATCCCGCCTGGCGAATGACGTCCGGTGGAACAACGGGATCGTAGACCATGCGTCGGCATTTGAACGGAGCAAGCCGACTGATCACTTCGCGTCCGATTCGGCCAAATCCGACAATCCCGACGGTCAGATCTCGGAGCGTCCGCATCTGATCCAATGGAAACGGCAGCCCCCATTTTCCCTCACGCACATGATTGGTATTGGCGACCACCTGACGGGTCACGCCCAGGATGAAGGCCAGAGTGTGATCTGCCACTTCGTCAATGCAATAGTCGGGGACATTACAGACGGGAATGCCGCGCTGCCTGGCGGCGTCCAGGTCCACGTTGTCGACACCGATCCCATAGCGAACGATCACACGCGCCTTCTGCATCGCGGCAATGACATCTGCTTTCACAGGTGCAAACTGCGTGATGACCGCATCGGCATCGCGAACGAGCGGAATCAGAGTTTCGGGAGTCTTGCACTGACCGCTGACAATCTGAAACCCTTGTGGGCCAAGAATGGACTCTTCAATTTCAAGAGTTGGAAATGTGAAATCCGTAATTGCCACCTGCATGGGAGCGCTTTCCGTGAGGGGAGTCGAATCTGATCAAATGGGAACGGCACAATAATGCTCGGTCGCCGCAGAAGCAAATGCAGGAGAGGTCGACAAAGCAGCGCGATTGCATTCGGACTTGTCGGGCGTTTTACTCCATTCCAGGCTCAACAACAACCTCGCTCCGGTCGCTGCCCCAGGGCCAATGCCTTTTTGAAGCTGGGCCAGATATAGGGTGGGACCAGTGGCGCTTCGCCGCGCCGGCCCACCATCAAAGCTCGACGTTCCTTATGGTGCGCCAGCGATTGAAGCGACCTAGTCCCACCCTACGTCAGCACAGACATGACTGTGGAAGTATTCCGTTTTTCCGAACTCGTTGAGATTCCACCAGTAATCAACTGGGTGACACCGTCGAATAACCTGCGACCATCAGCCG
>CAIWEX010000043.1 GCA_903911795.1 uncultured Schlesneria sp. | reverse complement strand
GCTGCTGATGGTAACGATGGGATTGACGGTATTCTGTTCGTCTCCGGCGGTCGATATCGAACCGTTCTACAGCGTCATGCCAGTCATGGGCCCCGCACTGTTGCTGAAAGGCTTGCTCAAATCGACTGGTCCGGCGACAGATCTGTACCTGTATGCGATTCCAGTGCTGCTGACGTCGGTCGGCTACAGTCTGATGGCCCTCTGGTGGGCAATTGACCAGTTTGGCCGGGAAGAAGTCTTGTTCCGCGAAGCAGAACGGTTTGATATCCGGCTGTGGTTCAAACATCTGCTGCGTGACAAGGAACCAACCCCATCGTTTACCGAAGCCGGTTTCTGTTTCCTGTTGATCATCCTGCTGCAATTCCTGTCGATGAAATCGATGCAGGGAGCGATGCAGGGAGTTGCCGCTGACGATCGCGGACTGTTGCAGATTCGTCTGCTGCTGATTCAGCAGATTGCCTTGATTGCGACTCCAGCCTTGATGATGGGTGTGATGCTGACAACCAGCCTGCGCAAGACGTTTGCGTTGCGATGGCCGGGATTTGGCCGACTGGGATGCGCGTTGCTGCTCCCGTTTGCCTTGCATCCACTGACAATTGAGCTGGCTGTCAGCCTGCAATGGTTCTTCCCGAAACCGCCACCAGGCCTGGCGGAAGCCTTGAGATTGATGTCGAGTGATTCGCAGCCAATGTGGCTGGTGATCATGGCGTTTGCCGCCGCTCCCGCAATCTGCGAAGAAGTGGCATTTCGAGGCTTCATCCTGAGTGGCTTCAGTCGATCAGGAAAAACAGGGCTGGCAGTGGCTTTGTCGAGTCTGGCGTTCGGCATCATCCACATGATTCCACAACAGGTCTTCAACGCAGCCTTGCTGGGCATTGTGCTGGGAATGATGTGCGTCCGCTCACGCAGCCTGATCCCGGGGATCGCATTCCACTTCGTCTACAATACGCTCGCAATTCTGCACGGCAGGATGGGTGCTCAAGTCTACGACGACGGAATCTGGGCCTGGTTGTTCCGCCATCAAGACGGAATGCTCCGCTATCAGCCGGCACTCCTGTGCCTGGCATCCCTCGCCGCCATCGGGCTGCTGCACCGACTGACACGTCACCCGGAATTTGTTCCAGGAACAGAACCGGCACCACAGCCTGCCGGTCAGCCTGGTGTGTTGCTTGGCAAACGGTCCACGGTCGGCGTGACCTGACGTTCGCGTCGCGGTAAGTTACCGACCGTGAACGTGTGGCCAATGCAGTCGCAGCCAGGGCCACTCGGCCCTGGAAACAAACGTTAGTAAAATCATGTTTTGAGGCCCAAGGGGAAAAGACTTGATATCTATTTCCCGAGAAGTACTCTCTTCACTTTCTGTTGAGATAAAAGAAAGTTCGGCGGCGGAGGGCACGAGTCACGCTAAACAAATGTCGGCTTGAAGCAAGCCGGGCCACCCTGCGTGTCTTGTGTCAAGACGAATCACTACACTTCCCAATGTTCTTCAGCTACTTCATTCCCACATTCTTGCGTTTCAGGTCAATCCGAAAGCCAATATCTGCCTCTCCGAGACGCTTGATGAATTCGTCCAAGCCCTTGGTCTGGATCAAATCCACTTCTTCGGGATAGATGCTGAATAGTAGGCGGTATCCGATCCACCGATAGTCGGGCATCTGCCGCGCCCCCTCAGGAGCCCTGTGGCAGAGGAAACCACACTGCTTCGAGGATTCGCTGAGTGGCTCCTTCGGATTGCTTTCATTGAGCAGCAGCAAAGGTGGCGTCGGCATGGCGCTCGCTTTGCGGAACACGTCCACGGCTCGCTTCAACCATTCGATCGGCCAGTTTTCCGCATGATGTGTCAGTGATTCAGGACTCACTGACCATTTCTTCGGCAGTAACAGTTTCAATTCGGTGGCACCAAACGGATCAGTTTCGTGTGGTAATCGATGATCGCTCAACCCAATCGTGAAAATAACATGGTCACGGCATTTCTTGTTGGCAGGGATCAGATGGATCGTTACATCGGGATTACCCGGAATCACCTGCTTCCAGTCGCTCATCGGTCCACATGCGCCAACCATTTCTTGAATCAACCGAGCATGGCTCGCATGATAATCCGGTGGAACGGTTTCGCGGATGTCCTTCGCCCCTTTTGATCGTAGGTACGCAGCGATCTCCGGATGGCCGTAATCAGTTGCTTGCATGAGGGCATTTATGCCCATCCATGACGCATGCACGTCGGCCCCATGTTCCACGAGAATCTTGACCACATCGAAATGGCCCCTTCGCGCCGCACCAGAGAGTGCGAACGAGCAGGTCTTTCCCTGAAAAGTCGTGTTTATGACCGCACCGTGCTTAATCAACCAGTCTACTACATCGAAGTGCCCTGCATCGGCTGCTCTTTCGAGAGGCTGACCCACGACGCCAGGTTGATCCGACTCGTCAACACCGATGCCAAGTCCAACCAGCATCTTGACAAAATCAAGCTTTCCTTCGGCGGCAGCCATCCCCAACCAGAAGTCTGTTCCTTCCTTCATACGTAGAACATGGGGATTGTTGAGAAGCAGTTGTCGCATCTGTTCAACATTGCCGCTTCGATACGGAGCATCAATCTCCTGTAGAAGTGGTATATCTTCCTTACGCCAAGACATGGGACAACTCCCCCCAACAAAGTACTATTGGTCAGTGATAGGATCTACTTCATCAGCCTGATCTGAAGTGCCAAATTTACAATCGGCAAATTCTCTGGCCGCCGCAGCCAATGCCGCGCTCGCAGTTTGCTCATTATATGCCGATCCCAGTAGCTCCAAAACTCGATCCGCGCATGCTTTTGAATGACACCAATTCCGGGCAATAACCAAGTTTGCACATCCACAGTACGGATTGATCCGGAATTTGTAAAGAATCTTGCGAGCGGCTGCATTTGCGTCAAATCGATCTCCTTTCATCACAATATGATGACCATGCAATGCCGCGCTTCCGAGCGTAACCATGCTGGGACAGTTTGCACAATAGGCCGTCCAAGGTCCTCCACCTGGCGGCGTCGTCATAACCGGGATACCCTCTCAATCGCTTTCCGGCCGCGGACGCATGGACTCCGAATGAAGTTTTCGGCCCAAGGGGCCAGTCGTTCATCCAGCCAGGGCCACTCGGCCCTGGAAACAAACGTCAAAATGACGTTTTTTGAGGCCCAAGAGCCCAAGGGGCCGGCAGTTCCATAGACGTTTCGAACGTCCGACCCGTTGGGCCGCAAGAGACTCCTTCGAAGTAACAGAAAGACTCTGATAACCCATGGACTTCCGCATCGCCGATACATAGCCTGACAAAACTGACGGCCCAAGAACAAAAGCTGGTAAAGACGACCGCCTTTGACTTGCACGTTGATCCGGCCGGGCCACCCTGCCTCTTCACGCATTTAAAAACGTATTCGACTCCAACGTCAGAAAAGACTTGACATCCTTTTCCCGAGAAGTAGTCTCGTCACTTTCTCTTGTGATAGAAGCAAGTTCGTCGAGAAAAGACTTATGAATCCGAAACAACTCACAGTTCGAATGGTTTTCAGCTTTGCTTTCGTCTCCGCTTTCGGAATTGGGATGTGGTACGGCGGTGTTTCGATCCCGATCGCGGTGCTAGGCTCGTTAGTGATGTGGTGCTTTGGAGTCGGAACGGGTTGTGCGATCCTGATCGCCCGACGTCGTGGCAACTCCTCAATGTCAAATGAGCCTCGGCCTGCTCAATCTTAGGCCAACCGATCGAAATCCCAACGTTCAGAATTCAGGCAAGCAGAGCCTTGGAGATTTCATGTTTCGCCGCCTCTGGCTTTTGCTGCCCGCCTTGGGCCTCTACGCGGCCGACATCGGCTTGACGCTGACAGGGCAACCCGCCGCTTATTGGGGTGGCGACTATTCCCAGGCATTGGAACACAATCCGCTCGCCTACCCGATCCTGACATGGCATCCAGCCTTGTTCGTTGGGGCGGGCTTAGCCTGGGCCGTGGTCTTCAGCACCATTATCGTTTTGTGGCGGAACCGCATTTCGGATTGGTTTGCAGTGCTTCTCGCGTTCGGACACGCGCTCGGCGGGAGTACCTGGCTGGCCAGGCATGGCACCGGGGGCTTGCTGCTGGCCATCGTCTATCTGGCTGTGACCTCAAAGATTTCAGGGGCATGCTGGCAGCGTGCAGGACTTGGCTCTGATTAACGATATGCAGGGGCGTCGGATTCTGAGATGAGGTCGCCCTTGCCTTGGGCTGGCAGGTATCCACACCGAGAACGCAGTCGCAGACTGGACTCCGAAAGAGGTTTTCGGCCCAAGGGGCCAGTCGTTCGTCCAGCCAGGGCCACTCGGCCCTGGAAACAAACGTTAAAATCACGTTTTGAGGCCCAAGGGGCTGGCAGTTCCATGGACGATTCGAACGACCGACCCGTTGGGCCTCAAGAGACGAATTTGGGGGGATTCGTCCAGGGCCGAAGGGCCCTGGCTGGGTGAACGACTGGCCCCCTTGGGCCGTAAGAGACAACGCCGGGAATACCTCGCCGCCGATCCACGCCGAATTTCTGATCAATGTCGATCGACATTCAACCGGGACTTCCCGTCGGTCCATCTGGCCCAGCCCCGGCTACCCGGTCGGCACAATGTTGGCGTACGACGGACATCTTGTCCGTCGTACATTTCGCGTATGTGGACTTTTTCTTCGCTGCACCGCATGGTCAATGGTTGAAGCGAAACTCGGGACTCATCATCAATGCCCATGTCATTCGCTGGAGAGTTCGGCGGGGACGGTCGGCAGTAGCAGGGTCGAGTGGCGGTAATGGCTGCGAGGCCAGCGGTCGTAGTGCAACGATGTCGGCCGTCAGTTGGGCAAGTTCGGATTTCGCTGCTTCATCGAATTGTGGTATCGATGGGCGATTACGAAACAACGGGCCGGTCGGTGACAGGAGGAGCTCGCGAAGTTGCATGTCGGTCTGTGTCACAGTTGGCGACGGCGGAGCGAGCAAGAGCGATTGCAGGTTCGTAGCCAGGCGAGTCGATTCTGCGACCTCGGTCGACTTGAGCGAAGCACGCCAGCGAGTCAGCAATGTTGGCGAGCGATCTGCGGGTGTGGAGGTTCCCGGCGCGTTTCGTTTGCCGATTTGCCAGACAGCCAGACGGTTCTCAAGGATATCTGACGTCGCGTTCCAGACTCGTTGTTCACCGTTGATTTCCGTCACGACGAATTCGAAAACGGTCGTGTCACAGGCGTGGTTCCGGTCACGGGCTGAGATTGCCAGCAGGACTGAATCACCAACCCCGACATCAAGTTCGCTCAAAGTGACCGGGCCACCTTCGTTGGGGTATGACCGACCACGATCGATGTCACCGCCTGCGAGTTTACTTTCCACCAGGTCGTGGCGATGCAGCACGGACCAGACAACGCCGTTGCCGCATGCATCATGGCTGTGGACGATGCGGCCGTTGAGACGTACCCGACCGGCAATCGGACTTTGCCACACCAGCGCGACATCTTTCTCGGGTGACGGATGCATCGCCAGACTGCGTGGCGGAACGACGAAACCCGCATTCGCAGGCTTGTCATGAACGTTGATGCCGAACCACGGAGTCGCATCCGTCCCCCAGCCACGGAGCATCGTATTCTGATTGATGGACTCCATCTTCTCGGTCATCGGCTCGAAAAACGGCGCAGCGTTGAGTAGTGCCGTAGCGGGATCTGACTGACTTGCGAGCTGAAACCAGTCGCGAAGCAAGCTCGCGTCAACCTGGTGTCGTCGAGCGACCTCGTCGAGATTGGCATCCTTCTGTCCAAGCAACTCTGCCGTTGCGGCAAGAGAGTCTGCCGTCCGTTCCAGCACACCTCGCCGCGACTTCTGCACTGCAAGGGAATTAATCTCACGAATACGAGCTTCGCTCCTGGCCAGACGACCGTGAGCCGCTTCGATCTCCTGTCGCTTGGCACGAGCCAGTCGCACGGCATCCGGTTCTGGTTCATCACCCGTAAGGAACGCTGAGAGCAAGCCAATTTCTTCTTTCGTCGGAGGTCGCGAGAGTACTGCCCAGAACGCCGCCTCAATGCGTGCGTGTGCCTCAGGTAATGCGAGCATCTCCGGTACGAGCTTTTGCGCCAGCGTGTCGAGCAGCTTCTCATCGTTGCTGAATCTCGATGCCTCCGTGATACCGAATTGATCACCCGGTTGCAGACGCGGAACGTGAGGCAAGTACGGCTCGGCCTCTTTCTCAAGTTGAACCAACCAGGTCATTCGCTGGTCGGTCGGCAGGTTGATTGGCAACTGCTGTGGGTCGCCAGCTATTCGCAATGACACACCGAATTGAAGCGGAGTCAGTGGGCGAAGCGTCGCAACGGCAAACAGGCTCGGATCGAGCGAAGATTCGCCTTCGTAACGACTGCTGCGGGAATAGGCCCGACTGCTGACGATCCCTTGAACAAGCCGCCGTGAATCGAAGCCGTGATTGACCGTGTCTCGCGTCAGCCATTGAAGAAGCGACTCATGACTGGCCGGGTTTTTGTCATGCATCTGATCAACGTTCATCACAAGCCCACGACCAAAGAAACGATACCACAACCGATTGGCGAGTGATGCTGCGAGCAGTTGGCGTCCTCCGTCGCTCAGTCCAGC
This sequence comes from uncultured Schlesneria sp., assembly GCA_903911795.1. Taxonomy (GTDB): domain Bacteria; phylum Planctomycetota; class Planctomycetia; order Planctomycetales; family Planctomycetaceae; genus Schlesneria. Next base: position 8,581 of record CAIWEX010000043.1, on the reverse strand, counting down.
TTCGACAAACTTTTGTCGTCGACTGAATGCGGGCGGGGCTGGAAACTCCTTCTTGTCTTTAAAGGCGTTGTTGAGTTCTGCGATCAATTTGGTTTCGGCGTCGCCGAGCTTCTTGAGTTCATCTTCGGCGAGTTGGGGTTCGTCGATCCTCAGGCCCGTCAGGAACACCGGTCGCACCTCGCGTTCCTCGCCACGTGTCGGGCGATATCGGAGTTCGCCATATTGCCGCTCGCTCAACTGGTTCTGAAACAGATGCAGGCGGCTGAAATAGGCCTTCAGACCGTAGTAGTAGTCCTGGGTAAAACGTTCAACGCGCGGATGGTCGTGACAGCGTGCGCATTCGATGTTGACTCCGAAGAAGATGGAACTGACATCCCGCACCAGAGCGTCATGATCACCCAGACGTGACGTGAGGAACTGGCTGGCCAGCGGTGCATCCGGTGAATCGGCGAGCAGTTCACGAAACATGCGGTCCCATGTCCGGTTCTCGCCGCATGCTGTCAGCAGGTAGTCGCGAAGCTTGACGGGCTTGTCGCTATAGCCTTGCAGCAACGCGTCGAACTCGGTTGCCGAATGCCGGACGAAGTCCGGCGACGCCAGCAATCGCTCAATCAGACGCTCGCGTTTTCGGGGATCGGTCGAGGCGACGAAGTCGTGCGATTCCTCGGTAGTCGGAATGCGTCCGGCGAGGTCGAGGGTCAGACGACGGACGAGCGTGGCGTCATCGGCCTGCGGTGCGGGTGTCACCTCGACGGCCTGGAGTCGTGCATCGACGTAATGGTCAATGACCTCGCCAATGAGACGGTCAGGTGGAAGAATATCGTCCGCGGTCACGGTCGCAACGAGCATGACCTGAAGAAGGGATGCGACGATCAGATATTTCATTGGACTGAAGTCCCTTTTTGAATCGACGATTCGCCACACAGGGGTTAACGCTGACGGGCGTGGCCTTAGCACCAGCCTTTTCTACTGACGGCTGTCTTCACGTTAATCGCCAAACCGCGACTCGTTCCCGGCCAACCGTATAAATCGTTTCCGCCGCTTCATCCAAGGCGAGGCCGAACGTCTGCATCTTGGGGTCGAACTCGTGGATCGTCTTGCCGCTTTCGATATCCAGGAAAGCCATCCGCGTTGCACCTCCGCCAGAAGCGGTCAAAAGCCATTCGGTGCGGGGGTGGAACGCCACGCTTTCGAATTGCAGGTTGGTCCCCAGCTTGTACTCGTGAAGTGATTTCCCCTGAGCCCAATCGAAAACCTGCACAAACCCAGGTCCGTTAATGATCGCCACATCCGTGTTCTGCATGCCGCCCAGCGCAAGCCGTTTGCCGTCCGGCGAAAAGGCCATCGTCCGCACGCCACCCCACGGATGATTATTGCGGTCCCAGTCGCTTTTGTAGAACGCTGCCGCTTCGAAGCGCGTCGCAACCTGTCCGGTACCAACGTCCCACACAATCACCTGGCACAATTCGTCCGCCGCCGCGAGCAGCTTTCCATCTGGAGAGAACGCACAGGTGTAGAGTTTGTTCGGGTAATCAAATCGCGGGATGATCGGCTGATGCCCCCGCAGTTCGCGAATGATCTGGCCTGACTTGGCATCCCACAGCTTGCAGCTCATGTCGTCAGAAACGGTCGCGATGAGTTGCCGATCAGGACTCGCAACGAGCTGGCGAATCCATTTCTGATGTGCCACGACAGTACGAGTCGGCTCGCGATTTTCGAGGTTCCACCAGATGAGCTTCTTGTCCCATCCGCACGAAATCAAGACGTTGTCGACCTGCACCAGTCCGCTGACATAACTGGTGTGACCGGACATCCCGGTCGGCTCGGGCTTTTCAACCGCGAGGTCAACGAAGTAGATCTTTGCATCGTTGCTGCCAATCCAAAGCTGCTGGGTATTTGGCGTGCGAGCGACGCTGAGCAAGTCGCCCGTCATTTTCAGCGACTTGTGTTCTTTGATCTGGGTGGGATCGGGCATGGTGAGTTCCTGTCTTACGCCAGCACTTCGCGCACGGGTTCAGTGTCGTAGGGAGTCAGAGTCACCGGCCGACCGTCCGGAGCGATGTACGATTTCTGATGGTCGATCCCGAGTGCCTGAAACACAGTCGCAAAAAATGAGGCCGCACTGACCGGATGTTCTGCGACGTCAGTCCCATCGGCATTTGTGCTACCGTAGACGACGCCTCCCTTGATCCCACACCCCGACAACGCCGCGCTCCAGCAACGACCCCAATGATCGCGGCCTCGCATGTTGTTGATCGTTGGCGTGCGACCCATCTCGGCGAACGTGACCACCAGTGTGTCGTCCAGCAATCCGCGGTCCTGCAAGTCGTCTAGCAACGCCGACATCACCTTGTCCAGGTCCGGAACCAGCGAGGCGTGAATCTCGAAGTTCTCGCCATGACTATCCCACCAGCCGCGGTTCAGCCGTACGAACGGCGCTCCAGCTTCGATCAACCGCCGAGCCACAATCGCCTGCTGAGCGAACAACGAATTCCCGTATCTCTCACGCAGCTTCAATGGTTCGTCAGAGATGTCGAACAGCTTTTCTTGAGCCATCAAGTTGCGGACCTGTCCAAACGACTCGCCATAGCTGGCGAGTGTGACATCACGTTGTCGACCGACGGTGAATTGGCGACTGAGTGCTGCACGCAAACGGTCGCGTTCGCTGTGCTCGCGGTCGGTCAGTGAGGCCGGCAGTTGGTTCGATTCGGGCGATAACCGGCTGAGGATGTTAATCGGCTGATACGGTGCCCCGAGGAACCCGGCAAAGTCGCTTTGGTTGTTCGCCGTCAGGCCGACATAGGCTGAATAAAATGCGAGATTTGCCGGTAGCCGATCATCCGGACGGCTCAGTTCCTTTGCGAGCAGACACCCAAGCGAGGGGGTTTCCAGGTTGCCAGTATCTTTCCGCTCGCCAGAGAGCAACCGCTGGACATCGCGGCCATCATGATTCGTGTTCGCCGTGCTGATCGAACGAATAATTGCCGTGTGCTTGTGCAGCCGCTGGGCCATGAGTGGCAATAACTCGCTGATGTGAATCCCAGGAATTGATGTTTCGATCGCCTGAAACGGCCCACCAGTCGGACGTCCAGGCTTGGGGTCCCACGTCTCGAACTGACTGGCTCCGCCGCTTAAGAACAGCAGGATTGCCCGCTTTCCCCGGCGTTTCAGTTCCGCGCCGAGCGTCGAACCACTCAGAGCGACTGCCGCTGCCGATCCGAGAAACTCCCGGCGACCAATCGTATGGTCCAAGACGTTGCAAATGGGGCGGCTCGACATCGTGTAACTCCCGTTGCTGAAATCGCCTTTTCCGATTTCATAGTTTCCGTTTCGCTCAGGATCATACTCCATTAACGGCGAGGATTGCACACTCTTCTGTTCGACGTCGTTCGGCATCCAGGGCAAAAGTGCTTTTTAAAATGGAGTGTCCCACAATACGAGCTGTAGCTGAATTCGTGAGAATGCAGGGTTTCAGACACGTCGCCAAACGTTCACGAGCTCGGCTACTCGCCGCGATAGACGCAGCCGGACGTACATGTCTCCGAGACGACCAGCTTATTGAGCAAAGGGAGAGACGGTTTGAGTCTGGCCCAGATCCAGCAGGCCAGAATCTCGCTTGTCGGATTCTCCAAGCCTTCAATCTCGTTCAGGTAGTTGTGATCCAGGCGATCCATCAGCGGTTGGAATGCCTTCTTGATGTCCGCAAAGTCCATGACCCAACCAAGTTCAGGATGGAGATCTGATTCGACGAATACGGTGACTCGAAACGAATGCCCATGAAGTCGACCACACTTGTGACCTGCAGGGACATGAGGCAGTCGGTGAGCCGATTCAAAAGTGAACTCCTTGTAAATCTCCATCCCAATCGATCCTTTTCCCCGAATACCGAGGATCTTGTATTTTGCAGGCTCAGTGCCATTGAAGACGAGCCTGGCAGTATTGCGTCGCGAGTTACGTATGCTGCTCGATCAGCGTTATCCATCGGTTACTGGAAACATGCAGCGTCCATCTTGTCGAACGCTCGACGTTGAATGTTCTCTGGTGGAAATACGAACTTTGGTATTCACCACGTAACCTGGATTGGCCATCATACGCACGACGACGTCCAGCCGACATTCTACATGCTACGAAGGAGGCATTTTCAACTTAGAACTGCTTCTTTTTTTCGGACATATCGCGGAATTACAGCCGAAATCCAGTATCGTCTCGAAGTCACTTGAGTTCGACCGTGACCTTTTCGATTTTGCCATTGAATTTGAACGGCGCGCGTTCGAAATAGCCGAGTGACACGGGCGAGCCGAGATCGACACCGATATCAAGTGTCTCGCTTGCAGTGAACGCGCCCGGAACCGTCCGCTTCACGGTGGTTCGGGCGACTTCCTTGCCGTCCACTTTCAACACGACATCTGCAGGAGCACCGGGTTTGGGGATCGTCTCGGTGACCTCGATCTTGTGCTTACCAGGTGAAAGCTTGCCCTCGCTCTTCACAGTGGTTCGCTCGATAATCAGCATGTTGTACTCGTAGACGAGTTGTCCGTGATCCATGTAAACGGACACACCACCGCTTGCGCCGCCGAGGGCATACAAGACACCGGATGCATCCTCGGCAATTTCAACGTCGATCGTAACGTGGTTGCTTCGCTTGCCGAGGCCTGGTGCGGCGAACTCAGGCATACGAGTCGTGGTTGCGTCAAATCGCCATGACTTGTATGGGCTGGTGATCGTGTCTTCCGGATGAAACCGGGTCCAAAGCCCGCCTCCGATGGGGAGTGCCTTGTTCGCCTTCGCTTCCGCAAGGAACATCTCCTGCATTTTTGCGAGCCGCTCCGGCTCCTTCGCTGCGAGGTCGTTGCCCTGGGAAAAATCTTTCGACAGGTCGTACAGTTCCCAGACATCCTTTTTCGCGTCCCAGCCCTTCAAGCGTGCGGCGGTGCTCGGTGTATCCCACGGGACAAATGGGCCGAACGTACAGGCGAACCAGCCGTCGTGGTAGATCCCTCGGCTGGCGTTGTTTTCGAAGTACTGGGTCTTTTTCCGGCCCGCTGTTTTCGCGTCGGCGAACGTGGATACCATGCTCACGCCGTCCATCGGGTCTTGCTTGAAGCCGCCAACTTCGTCGGGGTGCTTTATGCCGATGACTTCGTAGAGCGTCGGCGCGATGTCATTGACGTGATGAAATTGCGAACGTGGCGTTTTGTCTGGCTTGATCCCCTTCGGCCAGGAAATGACCAGCGGGTTTCGCGTACCGCCGAAGTGGGCTGCGACGAGCTTGGTGGATCGGAACGGCGTGCTGCCTGCCCAGGCCCAGCCCGCATGATACATGTTGTCGGTCTTCGACGAACCAAGAGCCGGAATCCCGCCGATTTTCTCAAGCGCCGCCAATTGTTGCTCGATGGTGTTCGAAACGTTGTTCTGGGCGAGCAGTTCGCTGACGCTTCCTTTCTGACCTTCGGCACTCGAACCGTTGTCGCCCCACACGTAAAGAATGATGGTGTTGTCGCGAACGCCAAGTTGTTCCAATCCATCGACCAGTTTGCCGACCTGCGTATCGGTGTGCTCGACGAAGCCAGCGAAGACTTCCATCAGCCGACGCTGGAAAGGCTTCTCCGCTTCCGGAATGTTGTCCCACGACGCCATCGTCTCGTCGCGCGGAGTCAACTTTGTATCTGCCGGAATCCAGCCGAGTTGTTTCTGTCGGGCAAAGACACGCTCACGGTACTTGTCCCAACCATCATTGAACTTGCCTTTGTACTTGTCGGCCCATTCCGGAAAGATGTGATGCGGGCCGTGAACTCCGCCGGGTGCCCAGTACATCAGGAATGGCTTGTCGGGTGAAAACGCTTGATGACGCTTTACCCATGCCAACCCTTTCTCAACCATGTCCTCTGTAAGGTGATACTTTTCATCGTGAGGAGGTTCGACCGCAATCTGGTTTTCGTACAGCCGCGGCTCCCATTGCGAGGTTTCGCCTGCCATGAAGCCATAGAAGTAGTCGAACCCGTGACCGGTCGGCCAGCGGTCAAACGGTCCCATCGCGGTCGTCTGATTGGCGGGTGTGTTGTGCCACTTGCCAAACGCGGCCGACTTGTAGCCGTAGTGGTGCAGGACCTCGGGCATTGTGGCGGATGTCTTCGGGATGATCCCGGTATAGCCGTCGAAGTCGGAAGCCCGCTCGGCAATCGTCCCGTTGCCAACTCGATGATGGTTACGGCCAGTGAGCAGCGCGGCTCGAGTCGGCGAGCAAATCGCCGTGGTGTGAAACGTGTTATAGCTGATGCCGGAGTCGCGGAGTTTGCTGAGCGTGGGTGTGTGGACTTCGCCGCCAAACGTGTCGGGAACTCCAAACCCAACATCATCGATCAACACGATCAGCACATTTGGCGCATCCCCTTTGAGACGATTTGGTTCGACACGCCACTTCATCCTGGAATCCTGCAACGTGGATCCAGCGATACTGGCAGTCGGAGTTTGCGGGAATGGCAAGACGGACCCGTCCACCTTCGGTCGGTCGGATTTCTCCTGGGCACTCACACTCCCAGACTCGCCACAGTCTGATAACCCGCAGAGAGACGATATCAGCGCAAAGATCAGGGTTGCCAGAATGAAACGCGGTCGCATGATGTCACTCTCCAGGGATTCTCGGCACGAAAACGCCGGCCGAGAATGGTTTATGGCCAGCGTATCGATCCATCAGATGCTGTTTGTCGGGGGAGTTTGCAGGCGTAACTCCGTTGACGGCATTCCTATTGGAATGGATCCTGCGATTCGAAATATCTTAGCTGAACAGGAGTCAGCAGTGAAAGCACTGTGCCCAACCGCCCTAACTCGAAGGAGAACGGCATCTCTGGCATCTCTCCGAAAATAGCGAGCGTTACCAGTCAGGGGTCGGGTCTGCGATTTTTCGATTTTGGCCGCACGAACGATTGGCCATGGAAGGAGTGCTTTTTCCGGCCAAAATCCAAAAATCGTAGACCCGACCCCGAGAAACACGTCAAGAATCGCGGTCTGGTTATGGCGTCCAGAAGATGCCAATTTGATGGAAGACACGCTTCGATTGCTAACTTTCGGATGAATTGAGCCATTAGATACGTTCCTCTGACGTTCGTGATCTGCGAGCCTGCGACCAAGTGGAGCAGTAGCTCGATTTGAGAATGGCGGTTTGTGAAGCAAAAAACGCGGACTTTGTTCGGCGCGGGTCTCCCGACCCCGCCGAAACCGACGACCGAAGGTCTCCTCTTCAATTCAGAACAGAGCAGGACAATGAAGATCACCTCTATCGTTCTGCCCCTCTGAAGTTAAATTGATTTATGGATTCGAATGACCCACATCTTCGCGAGGTGCAACGGCTGTTCCTGCAGCACTCAAATCGGCTGCGCGGATTTATTCTGGGATTGCTGCCGGATCGGGTAGCGGCGGATGATGTGTTGCAAGAAGTCTTCTTGACCGTGACGGCCAAGGCAGCGGAGTTTCAGAGCGGCACCAACTTCCTTGCATGGGAACGCGCGATCGCGCGACTGAAGGTGCTTGAGTATCGACAGCGACGCTTTCCAGCGGCATGCCAATTGGCGGATGAAGCGTGGGGACTGCTGGCTCAATCGGCTCATGAAATGGATGATACCTGGGATGATCGGCGCGAAGCATTGCAGAAGTGCCTGGGCGAATTGGCTCCGCGAGCGCGGGAAGTCGTACAACTACGGTACTCGGTCGAGCGACTCGATCTGGAAGAAGTCGCTAGACGGATGTCCTGGACCGTCGGTTCGGTAAAAGTGGCTTTGTCTCGCGCCAAGGATGTCCTGTGGGACTGCGTACAACGTCGGTTGGCTGACACGAAAGGATCGTCTCAATGACGGACCTCAAGACTTTGATCGAGACTTACTTCGCGGGCGAATTGACCGAAGAACAATCGCGCGAGTTATCGCAGCGACTGGTCGATTTGGCTGACGCACGGCGCGCGCTCTGGGAACACGTTCAACAGGAAGTGTTGCTGGAACAGCTTGTTGAAGAATCGTGCGGCGTTGCGCAACCCGTTCGAGACACGCCTGAAGTCCCAGCGAATGACTCGTCCGTACCGACTGAGACGCAGTGTACGTTAGTGACTTCTCCAGGTGTAAGGCGGCCGCGGCAACTCAAGAGGTTGAGCGCGGTGGTGGTCTTGTTGATGGCGACCGTCGCCAGCGCAGCAGTGTTTCCGCCGGTACGTGGCACTTTTGTACGCTGGTGGCAAACGGTAGTTTCCGGAGTCCCATTGAACGAGGCCCCTGATGCTGCCACGGAAAATGTCCATGACGAGGCAACGAAAGTTCCAGACGAAATCGTAGAGGTGCAACCTGCGGTCGAACTCCCTGCCGCGCCATCCAAACCGATACCTGCACCGATACTCAAAGACGAACAGAAGATCAGCGAGTGGAAGTGGGACAAGTTCAAATGGCAGAACGTCGATGCTGACCTTGTCCGGCCCACGACATTCGCCGTTACTGTGCCACCCGGCCACAAGTTTGTCACGGTTGTCGTAGACAACGAACAGGGCTTACGGGTGCGGAACCTGCTGGATGCCGTCGAGGTATCGAAGCTTGGCGGCAAG
>CAIWEX010000042.1 GCA_903911795.1 uncultured Schlesneria sp. | reverse complement strand
GCAATACAACGCCCGGTTGAAGTTCCAGATGGACGAAGCCGCTCGACTCGAACAGGCACGTTTGGATGTCGAACAGCCACGTCTAGAACAGGCACAACTCGATGCCGAACAGGCACGCCTTGATATCGAACAGGCACTTCGAGATGGTCAAACCATTGGGGAAGCCAGAGGCGAAGCGAAGGGACGATTGTTAGGGCGAATCAGTACGTTGAAGGAAGTGCTTGGAGTCGACCAGCCATCTGCCGAAGAATTGGCTGCATATGACATCACCCAGCTTTCTGATTTGGCCGATCGATTGCAGACTCAATTTCGCAGCCGACGTTTTTGAACGACGGGTCTTCTACAGATCCGACCGACACGATTGCGTTACATTGGCCACGACGGAAACGAGGCCGTCATTGACGTCAACAGGTATGCGGCCATCAACAGCAGCGCAACGATAACTCGCAGGTCGAACAACAGAATAAGCCGACTCGGAATCACCACGGTCTTTTCGAGCGACGCCCATTTGTGAGGGATCCCTCTCAAAAATCGCGGGCTGGCGATCATGTTGAGCATGTCGCGGCGGCTTCGATAACGAACGATAACAACCTCTTCAAAGAAATCTGTTCCAGTACCAGCACTGAAAAGATTTGCGATCTTTCGAGAAGCAAATACGGGATAGCATCCCCTCCACAAGAGTGCTGGAATCACGGCCCGATTGTAGAACTGCCCCGCCTCGCGACCAGTAAGCCCATGGGAATTCTCTGAGACCTGATCGCCGTCACGATATTGTGCCTTTTCGCGGTAAAGCATCAGGTTGACCATATAGAACGGTCCACCGTCGTCGCTGTCCATGAAGGCTTCGAATCGATCCTTTTCATCCTGCTCCATTTGGGAAAACTTCCCGCTCAACCGAGCCACCGCCTCGCCCGGTCGCAGACGACGTGAGAACCACGGCTCGTGCCACAACAGGAACGCGAGATAGAGAACCATCAAGCAGAGCGCCAATTCAATTCCCTTTGGACTCGTGTGCGAGGAATGTTCAGTCGGTTCCAGCGATGCTACCCCAGCCGCCACCACCTGGTGTTTCGATTGTCAATACGTCACCAGCAGCGACGTCGAGTGAGACCTTACCGCCGAGGTCACGTTGTGTTCCATCACTCGTCAAAAGCGTATTTCGACCGAACTGTCCGGGCTCCCCTCCTTGCAGACCGAAGGGTGCGTAGGGGCCGCGACGTTCTGAAAGGATGGAGACTCGCAGCGGCTTCAGGAACTCAATCCTGCGGACAATGCCGTCACCGCCACGATGCCGCCCTGCTCCACCTGAGCCTCGCCGGATTGAGAATTCGTGGACTCGCACAGGGTAGCGTCGTTCGATGATTTCCGGATCGGTCAGCCGAGTGTTTGTCATATGCGTGTGAACTGCGTCGGCACCCGATGACTGGGAAGTCGCACCGCTCCCTCCGCAAATCGTTTCGTAATAGCCGAAAGTCCCGTCACCGAATGTCAGATTGTTCATCGTCCCCTGGCTCGCTGCCGCCGCATTCAATGCCCCCAGCAGGACATCGACAACGCGTTGAGACGTTTCCACGTTGCCTCCCACCATTGCGGCACATCGAGCAGGGTCGATATGTGCGGGAGGATTCAACAGGCACTCTGGAAGAATGATTTCAACAGGATCAAGAACACCGCTGTTCAGTGGGATGTCATCCTGAATGAGCGACCGGAACACGTACAGCACAGCCGCTGTGACAATCGCACGATTTGCGTTGAGGTTCGTTGCGAGCACCGGGCCCGTGCCGGTGAATTCGACGGTGGCACGGTCATGATCGATTGTGATCGTGGCACAGATTGGCGAACCATCATCGAGATGATCTTCAAAACTGAATTGTCGTTTCCCGCCGGCTGTCTCAGCTAATTTTTGCAGCGCCATCCGCATCTTCGCTGCGGCAGACTCCTGGATATGCCGCATGAACGCTTCGACGACAGGCCAGGTCTGGTTTTCAACAAGCTGCCGAAGCTGGTTCGCTCCGGTATTGTTGGCGGCAACCTGAGCCGCCACATCTGCCAGATTGTCATCCACAGAACGTGACGGATAGACGCCTGACCCCAACAGCGCACGCAATTCTTCTTCACGAGACCGGGGGGGCTTGCCGCTATGCAATTTGAAGTTCCGAATCAGCACCCCTTCTTCGGCGAGTGTCCTGGAAAAGGGAGGCATACTGCCGGGGACAATCCCACCAATTTCGGCATGATGAGCACGGCTGGCGGTGAAGAACAGTAAACGACCGGAATCGGGATCGTGAACCGGTGTGACGACCGTCACGTCAGGAAGATGCGACCCGCCGCGATACGGGTCGTTCGTGACATAGACATCCCCCGGTTGCAGATCGGGATTATCTTCGATGATCCGACCCACTGTTTCACTCATCGCTCCCAGATGCACGGGAATATGCGGGGCGTTGACGACAAGATTTCCCGTTGCGGAAAAGATACCACACGAAAAGTCGAGTCGTTCTTTTACGTTGGTCGACAGGCTGGTCTGCTGGAGTGCGATCCCCATTTGCTCGGCGATTGATGCAAACAGGTGATTGAAAATTTCAATTCGTACGGGATCTGCGGCGACAGAGGACGGTAATCCTCCTACATGATCTGGCCGCACAACCGTATCCGTTACAACGCGTTCCAGGACGATCTCACCTCGACTCAGAATTTTCGCACAAAATTCGGGATCGACAATCACGGTTGAAGTCGGTTCACAAACAATCGCAGGTCCCATGAACTGGTCGCCCGGCTGCAAGTTTTCTCGCAGATAAATCCCCGTCCGGTGCCGGACGTTGTGAAAACTGGCCTCTGTCCACTCCGATGGTACGGGCTGTCTGGCAACTTCATTGTGGCTCGGTTCGACGGGATCTGGCCGATGACCGACAACTTCGACTCGGATCGAGGCAATTTCCAGCGGTCTTCCTTCGCGCACGTAACCGTAGAGCTGCCGATGGCGCTCAGCATAGTGTTGTGCGTAGTGTTCCGTTGCGGATAACGGCGAATCACTGCTCGCAGTGGTGAGGCTCTCCCTAGCATCTGCGACGCGCGGGGCCTCAATCAGAATCGTCCCTTCGATACCTCGATAACGAAGTTCCAGTGATCGCACCGGTGCAGCAACGAACTCAGGGGCGATCCCTTCAGAAATCACTTCCGCACAAGCATACTTTTCAAGCTTCAAGAAGAGAGGGTCGAGGCTGATCAGATTCTCTTCCGTCAGCGACTGCAGAACCGATTGCTCTTTCAACCGACGGACATCAGCCAATCCGATTCCATAGGCACTCAGCACACCTGCGTAGGGATGCGAAAGAACGCGTGGCATCCCCAGCGATCGGGCCAGTTCACAGGCGTGTTGTGCCCCCGCTCCACCAAACGTTACCAGCGTGTATTCTGCTGGATCGTAACCTCGTGCGACCGAGATCTTCCGGATCGCACGCGCCATCGTGGTGTTGGCGATATCGACAAATCCCTGAGCCAGTTCCAGCGGAGAATAGGTCCGCCCCAATGGCGAGGAAGCAATCTGATCGCAAAGGTCTTTTAGACGTACCTCAACCGCATTCCTGTCGAGTTGGAAGGGGAACCGATGCGGCACAATTTTTCCAAGGAAAAAATTGACATCGGTGATGGTCAACGGACCGCCGCGTCCATAACACGCTGGCCCCGGATTCGCGCCGGCGCTTTGCGGGCCAACAAATAACTTGACGCCATCGAAACCGCAAATGCTTCCTCCACCGGCAGCGACGGTTTCAATTGCCAGCATCGGTGAGACCACTCGAACGCCCGCCTTCGTCGTTTCGAATTCGCGTTCAAATTTTCCGTCGAACCGGGAAACGTCGGTGCTGGTCCCCCCCATGTCGAAGCCGATCGACTTCGCAAACCCGGCTCGCTGTGCCACGCGAGAAAACCCGATCACCCCGCCAGCAGGAACAGACAGAATACTGTCCTTACCAGTGAATCGAGTCGCATCGACCAAGCCACCAGACGATGTCATCAGCTTCAAAGTGATGTTCGATGGAGTTGCTGTCTGTGGTGCTGGCGACAACGAATTCTTGAGTCGGTTGACATAGGCTCGCAGAATCGGATTGAGGTACGCATCCAGGACTGTGGTGTCACCGCGTGAGACAATCTTGATCAGCGGTGCCAGTCGACTTGAGGTACTGACTTCAATAAAGCCTGCCTCGCGAGCAAGCCGCTCCACAATGAATTCATGGGATGGATTGGCAAACGCATGCAACAGACAAATCGCGAGCGACTCGCACCCGCTTTCGCGTAACGTTGCCAATTGTGACCGGATCACGAATTCGTCCGGTGCAACCAGAACTCGGCCTTGAGCATCAAGGCGTTCATCAATTTCAGCGACGGCAGCAAACAGTGGCTCTGGTTTTTGAATATTCAGATCGAACAAACGCGGACGATCCTGATTGGCAATCATTAGCACGTCGCGAAACCCGCGCGTTGTCACAAAACCGACTTTCGCCCCACGGCGCGTCAGCAATGCGTTCGTACCACGAGTCGTTCCAAGCCTCACGGTCACTGGAGGGATCGGCTGATCCAACCTGAGCTGCAAGGCAGTGCGAATCGCCAGAATTGGAGCCTCTTCGCCACTACTCAGCTCGTAACGGATGTCAGCTGGAAAGTCATGCAAATCGCCATGGACGCAAATCGTTCCGTCGCTCGGATCACTCGAAAGAACTCGACATGACTGTCGCGGCGAGCCGTCTGCGTTAAGCAGTGTGCAGGTATAGCCATTCCAGAAGTGTGAGGGTTCACCAACCCGCGCCGGGTCGCGAAAAGCTCTTTCACCAACCTGTTCCGCTATCTTCCCTTTGGTAATTCCAGAGGAGAGAACTTTCGATGCAGTGAGTTCTCCTGCACGGGAACGCATCAGACAATCGGTGAACGTCCCCCCGACATCGATCCAGAATTCTGTTTGGGCAGTCATATCACGACAACTTCGCGTCAGGGCCGGACGGGTTGAGTCCAGGCACGTTCAAACTCACCGGGAACCGACGGATTCGGGTGCTTTCGCGACGAAGTAATTCGAGCACGCACATACAGCTCTTTTCCTGTAAATTCATAGGTTGCATTCGTTCCTTCGACCGACTTCAGGACCGCGCCGATCTCGGAGGAATACTTTCGAGTGACACCGAGCTTTTTTCCGTCTTTGTCTCGATAGGGTTCGCTGTTCGGATCGAATCCTTTTGCCGTTCCGATGAAATCAATCCGATAGGTGGCGTCAGGATCAGGGCGAACAACGACACTCAGAGATCCGGGGGTCGAAGTGATTTCGTCCAATGTCACTCCCGACGACGAATAGAAGCGGCCTGCTTCCATGTTTTCGATCAAGGAAGCGGGGGTCAGTTCCGCGGCAAGAACCGTTACCCACCCACGGCCAGGCTCACTGGCGCGACTGGGAATGTTGTGATAGTTGTGACCATCGTCCGTAGCGAGACCATAGAGCAGAGGCAGATCGAACTGCGTTAAACGCATGGAGTTGACAATGTCCCAGATCCGCTCGGTGGAGGCGTGCATCTCGTCTCCATCGTTATGAACACCCGGATGTCCGTTATAGACTTCAAAAAAGTTTTCCCCACGAACTCGCATCAGGTCTTCCGCAGCCACACCCCAGCCAAAGTTGGGGTGATTCAAATGAATGATCATCGGTTGACGCGTCCGTTCTCGCTGAGCGGTCAGGGAGTCAACGTTGTTCTGAATGACTTCGTAAACGCTGTCGCCTCCTCGTGGTGGGATCACATCACGGACGTTATGGGCATTCAGATGGATTGGCAGTTTTTCGAACTTGTCCGAGACTTCTTCCCCTTGAATCAACAGGAACTTTCCCGGGATCGCCAGCTTTTCGACCACTTCGTCAAATCGGCGCAAGCGAACCTCCAGTCGGCCCTCTTTCGTTCGCTCTTCCGTCCAGTCGGGAAACTTGGCTTTGAGTTTTTCAAGCGCTTTAAGCCCTCCCTTGGTTTTTTCCACGTCGATCCAGCGTTCGCGATTTGCCAGGACGTTGTGATCCGTAAAACAGAGGAAGTCGTAATTGTGATCGCGGTACCATTGGGCGATCATTTCCAGGTAGTCGTCCCCGTCACTCCAGAGAGAATGCGTATGCAGATTACCGCGATACCATTGCAGCGGTGCTGCAGCCTTAAGTGTATCAGCAGAAACCGTCATCGGTCGGTCAGTCAACGACAGGCCGACAGCACAGACGACGAGAAGAACAGACAGCACTGCCAGCATCAGCGGTCGAGTTCGCATCG
>CAIWEX010000041.1 GCA_903911795.1 uncultured Schlesneria sp. | reverse complement strand
GCCACAGTGACAGAATTACGCCAGCGTCCCGCGAAGTCCCCGTTCCTGTATCAGGCTGAAGAAGTCCTCGGACGAGGTTACAAGCAGCAGGCCCCACCGCGATTTGACGATGCTCGCAAGGCGTTTGAACGCGTGCTGGCTGATCCTGTTGCTGACAAGACCGAAACGGCGGCCAAGAGCCAGTTCCTGATTGGCGAAACGCTGTTTCTGCAGGAAAAGTGGGCCGAGGCATTCCTGGCCTACCAGCGGGTTTTCGCCAACTACAAGTATCCCGAATGGCAGGCGGCAGCGCTGCTGCAATCGGGCAAGTGCGATGAACAGCAGCAGCAATGGAAAGAAGCAGCCGCGACCTATCGACTGCTGCTTGAGAAGTTCCCCACATCCACGCATGCGACCGACGCCCGGCAACGCCTGGAAGTCGTCACCAAGAAGATTTGAACCCGCCCGGAATCCGCCCCCACTATGCGACTTGCCCTGCTTTGCGATGATGCGACAGTTGTTCCCTGGCTGGACGCGATCGCAGGCGATCCGATTCACGAAGTCGTGCTGGCAGTGACATCGTCACCACGGTGCGCCGAGTTACTCCGGGGCCGCTCCGGTATCCGCCTGACACCTCACTGGGAAGACCTGCTGGGGGGCAAGGGCTTTGATGCCATCCTGGTGGGTGGCAGCGATGCGACAATGCTCGAAGCAATAAAGCAACTGGCCTCGGCCGGTCAGAAGCTACTGTTCCTGCCCGGGATCGATCAAGGTTCGACGTTTGTTTACGAATTGAGTTTGATCCGTGATGACAATCACGTATCGATCACCCCCGCCATCTGGCATCGATGCGATCCCGCTCTGGTTCGAACGCGGGAAATCATTCGATCCGCATCAATGGGAAAAGTTCAACTCCTGCAATTCCAGCGTGAGATCTCCAGCGACTCGTCATTGGTCGCTCAGGCGGACATCAATCGCGCATTGCTTTCTGACATCGATCTGTTGCGATGGCTGGTCGGGGACTACGATCAGGTGACGGCATTGCGAACGGGAGCGTCCGAAGCCGGGGTGTTGACTCAAAGCGTGAAACTGGCGGGAAAGAACTTGCCAGAAGCGACGTGGGATGCACGAGCGGGCAAGTCACCTCAAAGTCGATTAACGATTCATGCCGAACAAGGGACCGCCACAATAGAACGCGATCCGCAATCGCAGGAATGGGTCCTGATTGACGCCAAAGGGGAGCGACTGGTCGGAAACCGCAATGCTGCGATCCGCGATTTCTTGAGCCAACTGGATGCAGGAACGGCGGGACCCATCGAATGGCAGGAACTGGTCAAGGGGTTTGAAACGGTAGATGCAACAGGACGATCGGTGACTCGCCGCCGGACGATTGAGCTTCATTTTGAGCCGATGTCCGAACGAGCCATTTTCAAAACTCAGATGACCGCCATCGGCTGCAGCGTCCTGATCGCGACGCTAATGCTGGTCATGGTTTACCTGGCAATTGCTTCCACAATACCATTGCCTCCAGCCGTTCTGATCCTGCTGAGAACCCTGGTCTTCGCCCCTTTGGGCCTCTTCTTACTGCTGCAGTTGCTGTACCCGCTCACCCGCCCCTCCGAGGGGCAGGATGGTGTATCGAGCGAGCGGTGACGGCTCTGACGTGTCTTCCGCGTACTCCTGTCCGGGTCGATCATTCATTTCGTCGTCGATATTGATTTCAGTTTCCGCCACATCCCGCAGTTCCGTTGTTTCGAATTGCTGTTCTCATGTCGGCTCATGTTGAGCCTTTCCCCCCCCCACACAACAACTCGACTATCTCATACGAACGGTCTTCTATTCCAACGGAGTTACGTCTTATAGCCCAGGGTTGCGAGCGAAGCTTGCTACCCTGGGTACATGACGTACGACGCTATCTACCCCGAATGGGGTTGCGTCACTTCAATCGTTCGTTGGTCGACGTCATCTTCGTGTGCTGACGCAGATGTAGCCTTTTCGTATCGAGACTCACCCAATCCACTTCTGCCTGGACCTCATTGAAGAGCTCAGATTGTTGAGTTCCCCGGGGTGACGAAGTCACGGGAAGTCTTGAAAGATTGAAACGCGGTAAACTTTTCGTCGCGTTGCGACCCGGGTCGTCCGCGGACGGCCAACTTGAGCGACCCAGCAACTCACAAAGGTTTCTGCAACGGCGCAAACATCACTGGCTTTGCAGATTTTGTTGAAGAGTCAATCCCAGACGTATCTTTCATCGTAATCAACCTTGTGGCGTATCAGAAATTCGCGAAACTCGGTTTTGAAATCCATCGCTTGATGATGCGATTCCTGATTCTGAATATATTTGGAGACGATCGGCGTCTGCGAGTGGCTCACCGAAAATGCTCCGTACCCTGTCTGCCAGGCAAATTCTGTCAATTCAGGAGATCGATTCTTGGCCCAGATTGAGGTCACTCGCTTCACCCAATCGGATAATGAAATTGTTCGTGCCTGTTGTGCCAGGAGGTGAATGTGATCTTCGACACCACCGACAATAATGGGATGGCACTTCAATGATTTGGATGTTCCACCAATGACGGCATGCATCTCTGACCGGAGTGTTGCGTCTCTCAAGAACGGCACCCGATCCTTTGTCGAAAAAACGATATGAACGAGAACGTTTGACAGTGACTGCGGCATGTTTGGGCTCCGCGTGATTGTGGGAAATGTCAATCAGTTTACCCTGACGCCGGTTGATTCAAACATGGAAAATGGCTGGAAGGCGACGCAACCCCTTCGGGGTAGGCGATGGACGTATCCGGCAGACCCAGGGTAGCGAGCTTCGCTCGCAACCCTGGGCTATATGACTTAACTCCTTCGGAGTAGCAGAGGGGCGGACTGGGCGGACTGCAGGAAGACGCGCCAATGTATTTCCACGTTGGACATCTCAGGCCTACCATTGACTCCGTCATCCTCGTTGATTTCAGTCACGGAATGCAACACCCCACAACGCCCTGTACTTGCGTTGTTCGGAATTGCCATTCTCATGCCGAGCTTGTCCGACCCACAACAACTCATATGAACGGTCTTCTACTCCAACGGAGTTACGTCTTATAGCCCAGGGTTGCGAGCGAAGCTCGCTACCCTGGGTACATGACGTGACGGCCATTTTCCCCGAATGGG
>CAIWEX010000040.1 GCA_903911795.1 uncultured Schlesneria sp. | reverse complement strand
CTCCTGCAGTGCTTCTTCGGGAATGCCATACAATCGGCCGAAGTATTCGACCATTTCCCAGGCAGTCATCCGATCGTAGATGCCGGTATTGTTCGACATGAAGCCAATGCGAGCCCGAACTTCGGACGGGTGCATGGCAACGTCGTAGCCTGCCACGAACGCGGTTCCTGAAGTCGGACGCAAGACAGTACTCAGGATTCGCAGGCAAGTCGTCTTACCAGCCCCGTTGGGACCCAGCAGCCCGAAGATTTCACCCGGCTGGACGTCAAAGCTGACGCCATCCAGAGCGGTGAATCCACCCGTCTGCAAATCTGCGAACCGCTTCGTCAATCGTTCGACGGTAATCACGCGACTGGGTTCCTGCTGGTAAAGGATCAACACATCCAGACGGATAGCGCCGATCCCGCAGAATCTCTCCTTGAGCGCGCGGCAGCTTCAGTCTCGATGGGAAGTCTAGCCCGTGAACCCGACTGCGGCTTGATTTGTTGACATTTCACCACCAGAAACGTCAGTTCAATACCGCCAGCGCACTGCGATCCGCCCCGGTTGCCAACGCTGACTGCTCAGCAGAATCGACCGAATCGATGTATTCGTAAAAGACGTTCCGCTGACGTGGAATGTATCCGGCATCCCGAATCAGTCGCTTGATCGTTTCGAGAGTCAGGTGATGGACCGTTCCTGCTTCGGCGACGACATTCTCTTCAATCATCAGCGAGCCCATGTCATTGGCCCCGAAATGCAGTGCCAGGCCGCCGATTTTCTCACCCTGAGTGACCCACGACGATTGAATATTCGGGATGTTATCCAAGTAAAGCCGTGACACAGCCTGCGTCTTCAGGTACTCGAACGAGCCCGACGGGGGAATGTCCGACATGTCGGTGTGATCCGGCTGGAATGTCCAGCAGATGTAGGCGGTGAACCCGCCGGTCTCATCCTGTAGTTGCCGTAGCCGTTCGAGGTGCTCGATCCGTTCGGGTAACGTTTCGATGTGGCCAAACATCATCGTGGCCGAACCCTTGCCGCCAAGCTGATGCCACTGTCGACAGACTTCCAGCCATTCGTCCGACAGGCACTTTCCACGTGTCATCGCCTTGCGAACCCGGTCGACCAGAATTTCTCCGCCACCTCCGGGAAGGCTTCCCAGTCCTGCAGCCTTCAAGCGTTCCAGAACCGTTCGCACCGGAAGTTTGGTCAGCTTGTGAAGAGCATGAATTTCTGGCGGAGAGAAACAGTGCAAGTTGACCTGCGGAAACCGTTCCTTCAGGGAACGCAGCAGATCTTCGTACCATTCCAGCGGCAGATCGGGATTCATCCCTCCCTGCATCAGGATCTGGTCCCCCCCCAGAGCAATTGTCTCCTCGACCTTTTGAAAAATGACCTGTCGATCGAGGACATAGCCTTCGGGGCTTTTCGGTTTGCGATAGAATGCGCAGAAATCACAGACCGCTGAACACACATTGGTGTAATTGATGTTTCGATCGATGTTGTATGTCCGGTACGGCTCCGGATGCATCCGCTTCGCCACTGTATTGGCTGCTTCGCCGATCGACACCAGATCATGAGATTCCATCAGGGCCAGTCCTTCCGCAGGACTCAATCGTTCACCCGCAACGCTCTTTTCCAGAATCTGTTTTACCGAAGTCATTTTCTACTCGTCTCAATCAATGATTTCTGTCTGGGGTCAGACCCCAACTTCGCTCGTTCGAAAACGCAATTCGACTCCTGCCGGAGCCAGACCGAGGCCTGCGGCCAGTTCGTAGTACAGCTTCAGGCCGTTTCGTTCGGCTGGGCCCAGACGATATTGCAGGTTTTCGGAAAGGTAACTGATGGTTGTCGGCAGCGACAGTCCCAGCAGGGGGGCTTCCCGGCGAGCGATGTCGTCCAGGCGTTCCACTCCCAGATCGCGGGAACGGCCCAGCATTTCTTCAATTTCCGCCAGCGGCGACGCCCCTGCAGCTTCGACCGAGTGACAAGCGACCCACATCGCAAAGACGAAGGGGAGTCCGGTCCACTGAAACCATTCTTCCCCCAGATCCCAGGTCCCTCGGAATTTCTCGGCGGGGGGCGAAATGGCTCTGTCACCGATCAGCAGGATCGCATCGGCGTCGGTTTCTTCGGTTCGGTGGTCCAGCGGCAGTGGACGCAGTTTGGGAAATACTCCATGGCGTTCGGCCAGAAGGACTCGAACCAGCGTCGCACTGGTCCGCGACCCTTCGTCCAGGGCCAGCGATCGAATATCGCCCCATGGTACTCGGCTGTATAGCTTTACGCTCAGCACTGGGCCGTGAGCCGCCACACACGCATCAGAGATCACCTCGTAGTTTCGGCCCCGGAAGTACTCGATGCTCGGGATCAGGGCGACGTCCAGACGCCCCGCCGTCAGGTCGTCGGCCAGGCGGCTGGGGTAATCGAGCCGCAAATCACCCCAGGGACTGACCAGTTCTTCTAGGCCTTCGATGAGCGGTTTCGAATTCAGATAGTTCACCGCCCCGATTTTCAGACGTCCGGTCGAATCTGGCCCGATTTTGGTCTGAGGGGCACAAAAGTCAGAATTTGAGCGAATTTGGGGATCCGTTTCCCCATTGGCGGGGGTTCGGGAGGTGATAGGTGTCATTTTCATGATTTTTGTCCGGTCGACTGGGCGAACCGATTCAAGGTCGAGTTGGCATTCGTCAAGGTCGCGATTAGGATGCGTCATCTTCGTGCGGCCCGCAAGGAAGGGACCGCAAGCTCGTCTCGGCATTAACTGATGGATACGTTCTGCCGGAAGGATTTTTCAGTGGCTCTGCCTCCGCTTCAGATTGCAATTGTCGGCTTGGGTAACGTTGGTACCGGCGTCGCCAAGATCCTCATGGAACATCCGGATCGAATTCGTCAGCGTTCTGGCCGAATGGTCGAGATTCGCAAGGCGGTCGTGCGCGACCTGCAAAAGCCGCGCGATATCACTCTACCCCCCGGCGTTCTGACGAACGATATGGAATCGGTCATCAATGATCCGAATATCCAGGTCGCGGTCGAATTGATGGGGGGGATCCACCCCGCTCGGGAAGTAATGCTGCGCCTGCTCGAAGCTGGCAAGGATATCGTCACCGCGAACAAGGCTTTGCTGTGCGAACATGGGGACGAAATCTTCGAATGCGCCCGCCGACATGGTCGGACGGTCTGCTTCGAAGCGGCGGTTGCCGGAGGAATCCCGATCATCGCCGCCGTCGGTCAGTCGATGGCCGCGAATCAGATCCTGGGAATCCAGGCGATTCTGAATGGAACCACGAACTACATCCTGACGGAAATGCTCCTGCGCGGGCAGTCGTATGAAGAAGCATTGCAGGGGGCTCAAGACCTGGGCTATGCCGAAGCGGATCCGACGCTCGACGTGAACGGAACCGATGCGGCTCAGAAACTCGGAATCCTGGCGCAGCTCTCGTTCGGCTGTAAGGTCAAAGCGACCGATTTCCATGTCTCGGGGATCGACAAGCTGGAACGGACCGACATCCAGTACGCCAAGGAACTCGGCTATACAATCAAGTTGCTGGCACGAGTTCGGCTGGTGAATGGTCAGCTTGAATTGAGCGTTCGGCCAACACTGGTTCGGCAGGACAGACCGCTGGCACAAATCCATGGCCCGTTTAACGCGATTCTGCTCGATGGCGATGTGGTCGGAACCGTCTGGTACTCGGGCCGCGGGGCGGGCCAACTGCCAACAGCGTCGGCTGTGACAGCGGATATCATCGACCTGGCCATCGGTCGGGCACAATTGACGTTTGCGTGCCTGGACCTGTGGCGCGAAACACCTCCGTTTGAACTCGTTCCTCCCAATGACACAACCAGCCGCTACTTCCTGCGTTTGACGGTGGAAGATCGTCCGAACGTCATGGCTGAAGTGACAGGAGTTCTGGGACGTCACGGAATCAGCCTGGCCACGGTGATTCAACCGGAAGCCCCAGAAGTCGATGCGTCGTCAACGGCAGTTCCACGAGTACCGCTGATCATCATGACTCACCGGACTTCAACAGGAAACCTGGCCGCAGCAGAACGCGAACTGGATCAACTGGCAGTCGTTCATTCGCCGAGAATGGTGCTGGCTGTCGCAGATTAGTGCGTTTCTGACCAGTTGTTTTTGAAACGCAGAGAGCGCAGAGGACACTGAGAACAAGGCAAGTGGCAATCGCATTCTCCTGCCTTTGCTCTGCGATCTCCACGCCCTCTGCGTTTCGAATGCATCTTCGTCGTGCTTTATGTTGCCGGATTCACATCAGCAGCAAGTTTCTCACCGAGCACGGCTGCATGTCGAAATCGAGTCGATTCAGTGGCCCCAATTCTGATTCAGTTCTTGTGCCTTTTTTTGGGGGGGCTGACGATCCCAACGCGTCTGGGCTATATTGTACGGCTTTCTTTCACCACGAAGGTCACGAAGATCACGAAGGAATCAGAGAACGAATCGCTTGATTCCACGTTTGAGCCCGGTGTTGTTGGAGTTGATGAGGAGCCCGATATTTATGTCAGCCAGTTTCAAGTAGGTCAGCAGATGGGCCTTCGACGATTTCCATCTTCGTGCTCTTTTTGTCCTTCGTGGTAATCCCATTCGATCAACAACAGCCGAAAGCCATTATAGCCACCCAGGAGTGCCCATCAGGAATGGCCTGACAGTTCCACGTCATCCAGCGTCCACGTACGGGCCGCGGAAGAAGCCGCTGTCGGCGGGTGCCTCGTATTTCACGCCGAGCGCAGGGTCAGCCACGACTTTGCAGCCTGCGTGAAGCGACCGCATCGCCAGATCCGTCATCGTGCTGGTCAACAATGTTCTTTCCACGGGATACGGTGATACTCCGGTTGTGAAAAACTTTTCGATGTTGTACGTCAACGGATCAAAGAACCGTGCCCCTGGTGGAGCAGGGAGATAGAAGCAGCTTGAGACCGGTTCCTGTCGATCGGTGACTTTCGCACCGATCGCGAATTCCGACGTCTGTTCAATCAGATTCAGCACAGCGCCCTTTGTTCCGTCGTTGTATTCGACGAGGACCGCTTGAGGTCGCAGGACGTTTTCGCGAATCGGACCAACGTTGTGACTGGCACAACGTGACAATGCGGCACTCAGCAGTCGCCACGACCAGCGTCCTTCGTCCCCGGCTTTCCAGACCGCGTCATCCTGCAGGAACTGAACAGATTTGACTCCAGTTTCACCCCCGGCACGGCGTTCGAGCATGCACTGCAAGACTTCCAGGGCATGAAACAGGTAAATCTCAACGGTTCCGCGATCGAACCCAAAGCAGACGACGGCCTCTTCAAACTTTGTTCCGACGGGCGGTTCGATTTCCGGTCGACGCCACGTGACAGGTAACGACGACCCCGCCATCAATCCGAACTTCAACTCGCGAGCGGTCGCCACCATTTTTGCGGCGAGACGATGATCATAGGAAAGATGCTTGTCGACAAACACCGGCACACTGCGGCCTGCTTTCTTGAAGACATCGACGATCTGCTCGAAGAATTCGTAGCGAGGATACAGGATCTGGCCCAGTTCGTTCACCGGGTAATCACCATGCTCAATGATCAGCAGGACGGCATCGATATCCATCCCCTTGTCAGCGCCGAGTGCTTCTGGAATCGTGCGGCACAATTCAATGTTGTGAGTCTTACAGGTGCGAGGTCCAAGGTCATTTTCCGGCTGCTGGTGATTCCACATGCGAACCAGGTCAAACGGCGGTTGATGGTGAAACCCCTGGCGTGTGTAACCGTAAATGAATCGCCCGGCGATATGGTACGCGTGCGAGCGAAGCCGATAGATGGAATTGATCGCGGCCACGCGAGGCCGGCGCGGTGACGCCGTTTGAGCCCGCGTCCCAGTCTCCTCCGCTGTCAGTAACGATCCTCCCAGAATCGCCGCCGAGGAAGCCCCAAGAAACTCGCGCCGCAACATGATCGCCCCCTGAAAAGTTTCCTCGCATCGATCGTGGATCGCTTTACGGTCGGAAAATCGCAATCGAGTGTCAAGTCGGCGAACGCGACGCGCTGCGTCTGACGTTTTTTGAATAGTCCGAGCAGAGTAGTTGTCTGATGCTTGAAGACACAAACCGCTCCGGGTTCACCTCGGTGTGACTCGACTACTGTATGGACGCTCGGCTTGACGTTCCTTGTACCCAACGCGAAGCAAGCTGGGCCATCCAGCGAATAATCGATTTGTCCAAAAAGTGCGGCGTTGGTTCGCGGAGCGAACCACGACTATCAGGTACCAGACGTCCCCTGAATTTGTTACCGGGTAGCGGCCCATAGGCGTTACGTGATCGTCAGCAGATTGACCGCCTCATCGATTGTTTTGATCAATTCGAACGGCAGTACATTGTCGACTCCATTCACGACGTCGACTCTCGTGAAGCCTCCCTTCGTATCGCGGCACTGGTACGTGAGACTCAACCCAACGTTGGCGGGCAAAAGG
>CAIWEX010000039.1 GCA_903911795.1 uncultured Schlesneria sp. | reverse complement strand
GTCTGTCCGTGCACATCGCCGATTACGGCAATCGGCCCTTGAATCTTCGTCCGCAACAATGGTTGTGACATGGAACGGCCTTCTCGAAACTTTATCAAAGAGAATCCCCGGATCATCGGCTCCGGGGATTCAAGTTTAGCACATGAACATCGGGCAGTATTTGTTCTCGTGCCGGATCACGGCCCGTTTCTGGATTAGACCCATCAACCGGAACGCGCGAGCGTCCGGTTCTAACCGTTGGCCGCTGCCCCAAAGCTGATAACCAAATCCAAATTCTTTACCGTGGCGAAGCAATACCGCAGTCAGCGAAGCCGGTCCTCAACATTGGGATCGAGTGCCACCGCCTGTTTCAAGCTGTCGGCAGCAGCTTCCTGCTGGCCTGATGCCTGCAGGACCAGTGATTTCCGGTAGTAGGCTTCTGCAACAGAATTGTCGATCCGTCGAGCCTCGGCGAAACTTTCGATCGCCTTGTCGTAGTCCTTCAATCCCAGGCAAGCGTCACCGCGGAGCGAGAATGCATCCTGATTCGGTTCTACTTTCAGGGCTGCTTCAGCGTCAGCGAATGCACTCTTGAAGTCATTCACGTCCATCGAAATCCGTCCTCGCAAAACCAGGGCCCGGACGGAATCCGGAGCGATCTTGACTGCTCGCTGAACATCATCCATGGCCTTCGACGAATCGTTTGCCTTGAAATGGTGCGTTGCTCGCTCAACCAGCAGATTGGCATCGTTGGGCTTGGATTGAATCGCAGTCGTCAACGCCTGCAGTCGCATCAACCAGTCATGTCGGTTTTCATCGGCAATCGCCAATTCCGTCTTGGACATGCGACGATAGATTTCACAGCGATGTTCGTAGTACTTGGGATTTCCGGGGTCGAGCATCATCGCGCTCGTGAAATCGAGGATGGCGTTCTCCAGATCGCCAACCCCTGCCCGCAGCAGTCCTCGGTTATTGAAGGCATTCACATAGTTTGGATTCAGCTTGAGGGCGCGATTAAAATCAATTAACGCGGAGTCAGCCGCGCCAAGCTGGAATGCGGCGAAGCCACGATTGTTGTAGGCATCGACGTAGTTGGGATCCAGTTGCAGGGCTCGATCGAGTTGTTCGATGGCAGAGGCGAATTGGCCGCGTGCGATCATCAACAGTCCGCGATTGTTGAATGGATTCGAATAATCAGGAGAGATTTCGATCGCTTTGTCGAAGTCTGCCATGGCCTCGGTCAGCCGCTGCATTCCCATCAGAATGAAACCGCGGTTATTGAACAGGCGTGAATCCTTGGGGTTCAGTTCAATCGCCTTGTTCAAGTCGGCGATTGCAGAATCGACATCACCACGTCGGTGGTGAATCGATGAACGGACGGAGTAATAGACTGACGCATCTGGACGTTTGGCGATCAACCCTTCGATCTTTGTCAGGGCTCCGTCCAAGTCCCCCTGATCCATCAGTTCTGCAACTTCTGGCGGAACAGGTTCGGGGGCCTGATGAGTGGTGGCGGCCGTCGGAGATTTAGGGCTCTGGGCTCCACAACCAGCAAGAAAAACTACCAGCAACAGCGTCGACGTATGTCTCATGGCGGGCGGACTCCTTCCGCAAGGAACGACTTCCCAAGTAACAGGTGTGGCTTGTAATTTGAGGTGCCTGATCGGTCAATAGCCGTTTCCGCCGGTTTTCGATTCAGGAGGTCGGTTTTTGACAGTTGACCGGCAGATTTTCTTGTAACTGCTCCAAAATCCGCTGCTGGTCCCCCAGTTTTGGAAAGATCACGTCGACTCCGATTTCCCGGAGCTGGGCAATTTCCTCAGGGCTGGTTAGATTCATGAGCCCTAGAATTCTGGCGTGGAGATGGACCGCTTGCACGTCGCGTAGCGCCGATCGACGCTCCTCGCCCCAGGGATCGAGATCAAACAGGATCACGGGGGGTTCTTGAATTAGAATGCAAGCCGACGAAGGGCTGGCGCCGTACTGCTCACCGGTTGTTGCCGCCTGCCCATTCAAAAGAAGCAGTTCCACGAGGTAGCGGCGGTATTCACCGTCGGGCGAACAAACAATAACATGTGAGGCTGGTGCTTGCGGTTCGATGAATGGGTGGTCTGCGGCAAATGTTTCTTCACGTGATGCGGACATCAACAGCGGGAAGTCACTCGGCTCGCAGAGTCCCTGCCATTCCCGCTGCAGTCGCGTCACTGCAGAACGCAGAGGAACTCTCACAGCCAGTGGCCAGATGTCTCGCGTTCTTCCGTCAGATTCACACCAGGAACCGTAACCGACCAGCCAGCGAGCCAGCGGTGCCAATCTCCCAAGGTGATCAATCTCCTGACGTGAATACTCATCCGGCCAACTCTGGATGAAGACAACCACGTCTGGAATCCAGATCGCTTTTTCGAGAATTCTCAGTCCGTCCGCAAGTGTATGGAAGTGTTGCCAGTTGTCCTGAGGGATCGCCTGTAAGATCCAGGCCTGTAGTTCTGCCGCCTCGGCCCGTGCGAGATCTCCCGTGACCATCAGTTGCGGTGACATCAACACTTTATGGAGATCTCGTGGAAGGAATCTTCAACAATTACTGATTTCATCAGAACTCGCAAACGATTATCCGTGCCCCGCGACTTCGCTTGCAACAATCAAGGGGGCAATCTCTTCTGCAACGAAGACTCGGTGGACGCAGCCGAAGTGTTCCCCCAGGTTAAATTGGAACAGCATCCGCCAGTTCCAGCGGATCTGGATCAGTCGCCCTTCCGTGATCGCTTCATCAATGTGTGGACCTCGCAGACCGACGGCCCCCGCTGCACAGCAGTGACGCCCATCCAGCGTTCCGACGACCGTTGTTCCGAGTCTGAGAAAGAACGCGTCAAACCATGAGTAATGATTCCAGATCGACGACCGGACATTGTCCAGGGCTCGCCGGATGTCATATTCTGGTGAAACAGCCGTTGCCAGCATCACGATTCCCGTGACGGGATGTCCCTCAGGGAGTGCGGCGGCGGTCAGCAACGCCATTCCTCCTCCGCCCGAATGTCCCACGATCCAGACGGGACGTCCGGGGTACTGGTTCTGGTAATCGACAATCCGCTGTGCGAGCGTGTGCGCTACGCGATTGTTGCGTTTCCAGCCTCGCAGATGGAACAGGAAGAGAAAGCGATTTCCCGTGGTCCAGTCGACGATTTCCGCAGCACTCCGGATACCACCGTCGATCAGTCCCGCCAGCAGGCCGACATTCAGGAAACTGCGACCTTCGATACCGGTGAAAATCAGCACCAGACCGTGCTCAAGTCGCTCGGGCTCCATTCGTCGGACCAGGCGCCCGTAACAAAACCAGCCGAACGGAGCCACCAGAAATGTGGCCCAGCACGCGATCCCTCGCCATAGCCTGATCCAGGAATTACGAGGATGCGAATCAGCGACGTTCATGTCTTTTCCGGCTTGGCAACATGCTTATGATCATGTTCATGGTCTTCGTCACTGTCCCCCTTCGGGATTGCAGGACCTTGCAGCATCAATGGGACGCGCAATTCGGGGTAGTCGGCATCGGACGTACGAATTCTCAATAGCAGTGGATGCTTACCGGCAGGAAGCACTCCTGGAATTGTGACGGTGACAACCTGGGTCCACTCTCCATTGGGCGAGATGGAACGATCACCGACAGCCGTCGAAACGAGTTCGGTGTTAATTTCGGCATCGAGGATTTCGAAGGACTTTTTGCGGCCATCTTTGACTGTGAACGTCGCTACTGTCTGATCGCTCCCTTCGGGATGATATACCATCAGTGCAGGAGGCGTTACCGTCATCTGCTGGGCAGGAAGCTCCAGCTTGTATGTCAGACGGACCTGCCGTGGTTCGGGATCGTTGTAAAAGACGTCAGCAAACAGTTCTTTGGGGCCGGGCTGCTCGTTGGCTGTCTGGATCCGCAGGACAATTCGTCCTTCTTCTCCCGGTTGAAACCGTTTCTGATCGACACGAGGAACCAGGCAACTGCAACTGGCGACGACGTTGGTGATTTCGACGGGTTCCGTTCCCCGATTGACGAAGACAAACGTGGCGCGTGATTCCGCGGTCGGTTGAATTGGCCCCAGATCGACAGCATATTGTCGAAATGCCAACGCCGGTCGGGGAGGAACCGGAATCGACATCGGTGTTGGTGTGGCGCCGGTGTGGACCACCATCGACCAAACGAACGGAGTCAGCGAGAGAACGAGGGCACCAAGTTTCGCTGTGACAGTCATCCCTGTTCCCTTGAATCATTGACTCGACAATTATGGTTCGGGTTCAACGCGTGGTGCGATATAAAAATCGCATGTATCAAAGCCTTTTCATCCTGTGATGATCGTGAATAGGCGTCGGAGGGCACCCTCACTTCCGAACGCGATCACTTTCCGACAGCGTCTTCAGATCATCGATTTCAGCATTCAGCCGAGCGATCTGGGCTTTCTTGTCGGCCAGTTCATGTTCCACGTGGCGTACGATTTCTCGAATGACACCGTTCAAGCGATTGGCTTCGGCCCTGTGGCCTGCCTTTTCCAGATCATCAGCGATCGCTCGCAAGTCCTGAACATTGCGACTCATGGAATGAGGAACCGCTGCCGCCGAAATGACGGGGCGTTCTAACATCGCTTCCTTCAATACCTTTGGAGAGACTCGCTGTTGCCGAGGAATCACAGGCTCGTCCGCTGGCAAAAGTCCGACCCCCAATGCCGTGAGTCCGACCGCCAATACGAGTGCGGCAATCCATCCGTGTCTGGTCATTCGATCCCTCCCTGGTAAATTCCCCGAATCAGTCAGGCGCGTTGTATCACCCCCCGGATTGTGGAGTCAACGTGAATTATCGCATGGCACACTGACCGCTTCCGGGAATTGCGAACCCGGCCTACCCGGAAAGATCTGTAAGTAAACGGAGACTTCCAATTTAAGGAATGGGTGCCACGGTCTTGGAGTCTGCGACAAGGACGTGTCTTCAATGGATCATTGAGAATGAGCGAAATTTCATGGAGACGGCGAAGAGATCGGTTGTGAAATGGGCT
>CAIWEX010000038.1 GCA_903911795.1 uncultured Schlesneria sp. | reverse complement strand
GCTGAGTGCACTGGCGGACCGAGGTGACTCTACGGCTCGCTCCGCGGTTCTTGATCTGCTTGCGAGCAGCAAGGATGAGCAGGTCCGTGCGAGTGCCATTCTGGCCGTGGGCCACCTTGGCACTGAGGCTGACTTGCCACTGCTGACGAAGACACTGTCGAGTCCCTCAGGAGCAGAACAGGCGGCAGCGCGTCGCAGCCTTGTTCAATTGAAAGGTGACGCCATCAATCAGGGCCTGGTCACAGAACTGAAATCGGCAGACCCTGGCGTGAAGGCGGCGATCATCGAAGCACTCGCCAGCCGCCGGGCTCGTGATCAGGCGGCGGCTCTCGTCATGGCCAGTATCGACGACAATGCTCACGTTCGCAGTGCCGCCATGTCAGCCTTGGGGCAAATCGGCAACGCCGAACATGTCGCACTGATGCTGCCAGGGGTTCTCAAGGCCCAACCGGGTGGAGAACGAGACAATGCCGAGCGAAATATCGCGATGATCTGCTCAAGAATCGATAATGAAGATCAACGCGGAACCGTGATTATTGAAGCACTGAAAAAAGTTGACGCTGCTGATCGCGACGACCTGCTGTCCCTCGTAGGCCGAGTCGGCGGACGAAAGTTGATCAATTTCGTAGGTGACTTCGCGTCCGAAACGGATCCCGAACGAAGGAAGCTCGGCATTGACGCCCTCAGTAAATGGCCTGATGCCAGCGTCGCGGACAAGCTGCTGGAAATTGCCAGCAAGGCGACCGATCCTACGGAGCGTCGTCTGGCATTTCAGGGCTACGTCAAGATTTCGGCCACTCGCGACAATCGATCCGACAAGCAGCGACTGGATCGGATGAAAGAGGCGATGAAGGCAGCGAAGTCGCCCGAAGAACAGTTGTTCGTGATCAATCGTACTCGCACAGCCTACGCGGTTGAATCGGTCCGATTTGTACTTCCGTATGTCGACGAATCCCCGTTTGCACAGGTTGCGTGTGAAACGATCGTGGAAATTGCTCACCATCGCGAAGTCCGCGACCCCAACAAGGCCGAATTCGATAAGGTCCTCGACAAAGTCATCTCTGTCACGAAGGATCCGGTGGTCGTTGATCGAGCCCAGCGCTACAAACGCGGCGAAACCTGGGAACGTCCCAAGAAGTAATCGTCCACAGTAAGGCAACAGACTTCGACCCGTGAAGTGAGTTAACGCAGAGATGCACGCGGATTGCATGATCCTTTTCCCCTTGCGTCTCTGCGGCCTTTGCGTTTTTACGTTAACTTCTTGTTCGCCGTCTTCGGCGTCTTTTCAAACCGGCGCCTTTGACGATCTTTTGTTGGCTTCGCGGAACAGGAACGGTATCGTGCCTGACAAGACAGTTTATTAATTTCGGTGGCGAGTGAGGCAAGCGAGGTTCCGACAGATTCGAGTTAATCCGGGCGTCAATCTTCGCATCGGCTCGGCAGGACGCGTGAGTGCTCGCTCCACAATTTCCAAGGAATTTGACAGCAATGGCAAACAGAATTCTCGTTGCGACAGCATGTTT
>CAIWEX010000037.1 GCA_903911795.1 uncultured Schlesneria sp. | reverse complement strand
CGTTTGTAAAGAGGACGCACGATGCGCGAGAACTGGACGGCTCCGATCCACAGTAATGGCGAGGTTAACAGGCAGGCAAACGCCAGCCGCGGATGAACCGAGATCATGTACGCAAAATAGACAAACAGGGACAAGGCAACTGTCAGAACTTTCAGAAGGACTCCGTCGACAAATCCCCGCACGGCCTGGACGTCGCCTGCCACACGGTTGATCAGCGAACTGCTGTCGTTCGCGTCAAAAAAACGAAAGCTCAGACGCTGCAGTTTGTCATATACCTCTGTCCGCATCTGAATCACGATGTTCTGGCTGAGAGCGGCTCCTGCCACTGCGGCGATGAACTTCAAGACGGCTTGCAGTGTCGCAACCAGTAGTACCAAGGCCGCAACAAACAGGATCAACGTCAGTGGGTTCCAGGTTTCCGGGGGCGAAAATCCGAACGGCCAGCGGGGCGACGGACCATCCGGCTGGACCGCCTTTCGTAGCACATCGATCCCCAACCCTGCTAACCCCAGTCCCGACAAATTCAGTGCAACTAGAATGAAATTCAGTATCAGGACAGACAGGCACGCCGCACGAAACTGCCACGCCAGCAGCAGCATCCGACGGATCAACAGCCAATTTGAAGGGCCAACCACGGAATACTGATCAGACTTCTCAGCCGGGGGCGTCGCAGTCACGGGTAACAGACTCACCTTTCAATACAGTCGCTCTCGACGACTACGTCCCACAAACAGACTTCTGACACACCCGATCATGGTGGCTTCGCTTTCACACCTGATGTGAACTCGGCAGAATACGCCCGGTCGTTTTTCCGGTTCGTTCCATGATAAGGGCGCTGGCGATGGTTCACAATTTGACTGACCTGCGGATTTCCCGTCGTAACGCATTGAATCTTGGAGCGGCTGCGATGGCAGCCCTGGCCTCAGGTTCTGTATCCGCTCGTGCAGCGGTACCGCCCGAACGGAATGGCAAGTCCCATATGAAGCTGAGTCTGGCGGCCTACTCATTCAGCCGTTCGTTGCCGAGGGCCTGGACACCAGACCAGTTGCCAGCGGCAAAATACACGCTGGAAAAATTTATCGATTTTTGTGCCGAGCAGGATCTGGATGGATGCGAACTGACGGCCTATTACTTTCCGAAGGAGATTTCCAACGAGTATCTGATGAGTCTGAAGGAGCGAACCTTTCGACTCGGTCTGGATATTTCTGGAACGGCAATCGGTAATGACTTCTGCCTTCCAGAAGGCGAAGCGCGAGATCGTAATTTGAAAATGTGCCGTGACTGGATCGACTATTCCGCGGCTCTCGGAGCACCTGTCATTCGCATTTTCGCAGGAAATGTTCCAAAGGGCGAAACGGAAGAGGTGGCTCGCGAGCGCTGTATCGCCGGGATCAACCAGTCTCTCGAATATGCTGCCACCAAGGGTGTCTGCCTGGCTCTGGAAAATCACGGCGGCATCACCGCGACACCCGAACAAATGCTGAAAATTATTGAAGGCGTGAAGCCGTCCCCGTGGTTCGGAGTCAATTTCGATGGGGGCAATTTCCGGACGGCAGATCCCTACGCAGACCTGGCCAAAATTGCTCCGTATGCCATCAATGCTCAGATTAAGGTCGATGTTGCTCCCAATGGCAAATCAGAACCGACAGACCTGGCTCGCGTCGTCAAGATTCTGAAGGATGCCAAATATCGTGGATTCCTGGTTCTGGAATACGAAGCTGCGGAAGATCCCCTGGTCGCCGTTCCCGGCCATCTGAAAAAGCTGCGAGAATTGATCACCGCCTGAGTGACTGGGGCCGCGATTGCAAAACAGGAGATGATGACCATGCTGACCTCGACCTCGTCCTGGAGTGGCGACTTTAATACGGAACGTCGGGCACTTCTGATTGCCGAGATCAAGGAAACTGCGGATAAACTGGACCGCGATCAGGCAACCCTGGGCGACCTCAAAATCCTCAGCCGTTCCTTGAGGGAAATGCGATACGCCTTCAAGGTTTTCACCCCATTCCGCAATGTTCGCAAGGTTTCGGTCTTTGGTTCTGCCCGAACGCATACAGATCATCCCGACTATCTGGCGAGTGTCGATTTCGGTCGGCGCATGGCAGCCGACGGATGGATGGTGGTGACGGGGGCTGGTGGCGGGATTATGGAGGGGGCTCACGTCGGCGCAGGCAAGGCAATGTCGATCGGCGTGAACATCATGTTGCCGTTCGAACAAGGGGCCAATCCTGTCATCAGCAAAGACGAAAAGCTGGTCACGTTCCGATATTTTTTCACTCGCAAACTGATGTTTGTGAAGGAAGTGCATGCGGTTGTCCTGTTTCCGGGTGGCTTTGGAACTCAGGATGAACTCTTTGAGGTTCTGACGCTGATACAGACAGGGAAGCGAGACTTGATTCCGGTCGTCTGTGTCGATTCCCATGGCGGCACGTACTGGTCGGCCTGGTTGAAGTTTATTCAGGAGCAACTGCTGTCACGCCAACTGATCAGCCCCGCAGATCTGTCGCTGCTGAAAATCGTCGACAGCGTCGACGCCGCTCAAAAGGAAATACAACAGTTTTATTCCGTGTACGACAGCATGCGTTACATCCGCGAAGATCTGATCTTGCGATTACGTACGCCGATCAGCGACGCCAAACTGGCATCCCTCAACTCAGAATTCAGCGATCTGCTGATCGAAGGAGCGATCGAACGAACAGACGTTCACCCTTATGAAGGGGACGAGGAGCACCTCGCCGAGTATCCGCGGCTGAAGCTTCGTTTTAATCGACGCGATACGTCACGCCTGCGCCAGTTGATTGATTCAATCAACGCGGGATAAGTGTCTTTTCGCCCGTTGTGGAAAGTTTTCCTTTGAGCGATCTCTGCCAGGCTGTCGTTGATTCCCAGCAACGCGTGAAGCGGTTATCACGCGGCAGGCTTTGGCTTTTTCGGGCCTTGACCACTCTCCTTGTCGTCGGTTCGATTGAAGTTTCATCATTTGCGATCTGGACGTTTTGGCCTCCGATGGATCTGCACCGAATGCCGGGCTTTCGCGAAAGTGTGGCGGCACTTGGGACCGAGAGAAAGAACCAACTCGAAGTTCTGCATCCGTATCTTGGCTGGATCTTCAGTCCTGATGGCAAGGTGTCCGATGAGGCTCCCGTGAATGTCAATTCCCTTGGGTTTGTCGATTCCGCACCGTCACTGCGAAAACGCTCGCCCGATCAAATTGTGATCGGTGTGTGTGGCGGATCGGTTGCCCAACAGATGACATTTGAAGGGGAACAGGCATTTCGAAACCGGCTGTCGGCAAGTCCCGCTTTAAAGGGCCGGACGATTGAAATTGTCCGATTGGCAATGGCGGGATACAAACAGCCGCAACAATTGATGACGATTAACTATGTGCTTGCGTTAGGTGGCGAATTCGATTTCGTCGTCAACATTGATGGGTTCAATGAAACGGGACTGGTCGTCGGTGAAAATGAT
>CAIWEX010000036.1 GCA_903911795.1 uncultured Schlesneria sp. | reverse complement strand
TGGCGTCTCTGCGTTAAATTTCTTTTCAAGACCGGCGTGTTACTCGGTTAACCCCTCGCTATCAACCACATGCGTGATACTCAGGTTTTCTTAAGGTGTGGCGGTCTCGGACTGAACAATTTTCGGTATCATTTCGGCCTTGGTGTGTTTGTTATAGGCTGTGGCCTTCATGTTACACATTCTGACCGGCTGCCTGGAGAAACCGACCGTGATGCAGAAAGCTCAAGATCTGATTCGATTCTTCGTTCCGATGTTTTTGACCACCGTGTTTTTGACCACCGTGGTGACTGCGGGAGGTGCGTTCGCTCAAGAGAGCAAGGTCGCATCCGCTGTCCAACCCTTTGTGGAAAAGAATGAACTCGCCGGGGCGGTGATGCTGGTCGCGGACAAGGAAAAAGTTCTGACGGCTGAGGTCGCAGGCTGGGCGGATATCGCCGCGAAGAAGCCAATGGCATTGAACTCGTTGTTCTGGATCGCCTCGCAGAGTAAGCCGATCACAGGGGCCGCCCTGATGATTCTGGTGGACGAAGGGAAAGTGAGCCTGGATGATCCTGTCGAAAAGTATCTGCCTGAATTTCGCGGGCAGATGGTTGCTGCTTTTCGATCGGACGATACGGTTCTGTTACGGAAGCCGAAACACCCGATTACGGTTCGAAATGTCCTGGCTCACACCAGCGGACTGCCATTTCAGTCAGCGATTGAATCACCAACGCTCGACATGTATCCGCTGCACATTCGCGTTCGCAGTTATGCGATGACACCTCTCGATTTTGAACCGGACAGCAACTATCAGTACAGCAATGCCGGGATCAACGTCGCCGCCCGAATCATCGAAGTGGTCGCGAAAACAACGTTCGAAAAGTTCCTGGATGAACGCTTCTTTCAGCCACTCGGAATGAAGGACACCACTTTCTGGCCGAACGAAGAACAAGCCTCACGCATTGCGACAGCGTACAAACCCGGTAAGGGGAACATGGGCCTTGAACCGACCACGATCGGACAGTTGTTCTATCCCCTCACAGATCGGACTCAACGATTCCCGATGCCAGCCGGGGGCCTGTTTTCGACGGCTCACGACATGGCTCGCTTCTACCAGATGCTGCTCAATGACGGCCAGCTCGAAGGAAAGCGGTACCTGCCAGCAGACGCAGTCAAGGCCCTGACCAGTCGACAGACTCCCGCAGCACTCAAGAACAGCTACGGCTTGGGCTTTGCCGTCAGCGATACGACGTTTGGGCACGGCGGTGCCTATTCCACCAACAGTAACGCCGACAAGCAACACGGTCTGATTGTGATCTGGCTCGTTCAACATGCTGGTTTTCCAGGCGAAGGTGGCAAAAGCCAGGAGGCTTTCAAGAAAGCCGCCTACGAAGCGTTTTCTAAGTCGAAGTAAGCCCTTGCCATTGAGTCAAAGTGGTTTCGTTGGTTTCAGTTCGGTCGTGATTCAAGGGGATTCCAATGTCACCTCGTATCATTTACGTGTGGATGATCATGGCTTCGTGCACGATCACGGCGAGTGCTGCGGAACCAAAGGCGCGTCCATCAAACGGAAAAGGGGGAGCTGCCGGAACCTTTCCCGATGAAACCATGGAGATTGCCGGGGTTAAGCGTGAGTATCGACTGGTTGTCCCGAAATCCGTCGACAATCGAAAGCCTGTTCCCATCCTGTTTGCGTTTCACGGGTTTCTGGTCGACAGTAAAGATCTGATGCCCAAATATTCGCAACTGGATCAATTGGCAGAAAAAGAAGGGTTTGTCCTGGTCTATCCTAATGCCGTCGACAAGGCGTGGCGGATCGTTCCGTTTCTGGCAAAAGATGATTTCGCATTCTTTGACAAACTGCTGGCGCATCTCTGCGACCGTTACAACATCGATCGAAATCGGGTTTACCTGACGGGAATGTCCAACGGTGCGTTTTTCGCGCACCTGTTGGCATCGCAACGTAGTGATGTTGTCGCGGCAATCGCCTGTCATTCCGGAGGCCTCGGCGTCCTCGCTCGAAGGCCGCCGCAAGTTAAGCACAAGTACGGAGTGATGATCATCCACGGCGAAAAGGATTCGATCGTGAATGTCGACGAGGGACGTAAGGCACGAGATCAATATCAGTCGTGGGGATTCCCGACGGAATATCTGGAAGTCGCGGGGCTCAATCACCTGTGGGCCGTCAATGCCGACGTGAATGCACGTCTCTGGAAGTTCTTGAAGGAACATCCGTTGAGTGCGGATTGACAGTCATGTTGCTCCCTCGCTCTGTTTCAAGAGCAAATCGGTAGAAACGCTGAGGTAGAGCCGGGTACCGGGTAGCCCCGGTTGCCCGTCTTAGGGCTACCGGGGTCGCAACGCGACAAGAAGCTTTGCACAGAGCCTTTGTTTTGGACGCTTCTTGTGACTTCGTCAACCCGGTAGTCGACAGCGGCAACCGCGGCCACCGCGGCCACCCAGCCTGAACTCAGTGACCTCCGCAATCTCTGCGTTTCAAAAGGAAGGTCGAATGCGGCTCAGAAGTTACCCTGCCCTGAGTTTCACGCTTGATCTCTCAATCTGAACAGGTTCTGATTCCTGCAGTTACGCTATAGGCAATCTCATCGCTCTTGTCTGAAGGGTCACCCGTGCAACTCGGTTTTGTTACTGCCATTCTCCCCGAATTGTCTCTGGCTGAGGTCGCTCAGGTTGCGAAGACCTCTGGGTACTCCTGCATCGAAGTGATGTGCTGGCCTGTGACCAAGGCCGAACGTCGTTATGCCGGAATCACACACATCGACGTGACCGACTTCACGCCGACTCAGGCAGATGATGTTCGAGCCGTGATGGCTCAGACAGGCGTTGCCATCAGTTCACTCGGATATTATCCCAATCCGCTTGCACCGGATCTGGCGGAAGCTCAACGGTATGTTGAACACATTCGTAAGGTGATCCGGGCCTCGTCGCTGCTGGGCCTGGGCCGGATGACGACATTTATTGGGCGCGACTGGACGAAATCGGTCGACGACAATTGGCCACGCTTCTGCGAAACGTGGAAGCCGCTGGTTCAATTTGCTGAGGATCACGGTGTGCGGATCGGGATCGAGAACTGTCCGATGCTGTTCACAAAGGATGAATGGCCCGGGGGAAAAAATCTGGCAACATCTCCGGCGATCTGGCGGCGGATGTTTGAGGAGATTCCCAGCACACATCTGGGACTGAACTACGACCCGTCTCACATGATCTGGCAGCAGATGGACTACCTGCAGCCGATTCGAGAATTCGCCTCGCGGCTCGTTCATATCCACGCGAAGGACGTTCGACTGGACCGTCACAAGCTGAATGATGTCGGGATTATGGCTCATCCGAATTTGTATCATACTCCCAAATTGCCAGGCTTGGGCGATGTCAACTGGGGGCAATTCTTCAGTGTACTGACGGATGTCGGGTATCGCGGTCCCGTCTGCGTTGAGGTCGAAGACCGGGCCTATGAGGCGACCCTCGATTTGCGGAAGGAATCATTACGGCAGAGTGCTGCGTATCTGAAGCAGTATGTCGTGGGGTAGATCAAGGTCGCGTCATTGTGACCGACCCGAGGACGAGCATCACAGAGGAATCATGAGATGTCGCGCGAATTGCTGGCAATGATGATTGTGCTCGGTACTTCAGCGGTTCTTGGTGCCGAGCCACCACAGGTCGAAGCAACGAAGAAGTCAAACAATGCTGTTGCCAGTAGCGGTCTGTTCAAGAATGTGATTTCGCCAGAAATTGCGTACGCGTGGCAGTCTACCGAGAAATACCTTGCACCCGACTCAGAGAAATTCTTTCCCGAGAACGCCGAAGCGGGAAAGGAACTGGACCGGATCTTTTTGCAGGGTGGCCCGGAATTGAAGCCGGACGATGCCGTTCTGAAACTGATCCGTCAGGGTCTGCGAAGTACGCGAGCACACCGCACAATCATCGTGAGATGGGTTGGGAACACCTACATCTGGGGCAAAGACGAGCAGAACCCTGATGCCATCGAACTGATGTATCACGCTGCCGATTTTCGAGGTCCCACCGCCGATCCGTTTGGAACTCGTCACTACGCCGTGTACTTCGGACTTTCGGTAGTCCAGAAAAAGAGCCCGGCAATTCTGCGAACGCTGGTCGATCTGTCACTCGCGGTCGATGACCCGAACGACCTCGACCGAATCGCCTGGGGGAGCAAGACTCAACGCGATGAACTACTGGCGTTCGTTGAGCCTCATTTGAAATCAGATGACGTTGCCGTCCGTGCGAAAGCCGACGTCTTGCAGCAGATCTTTCAGGGAAAGCTCAAGGCTTTTGGCTGGGCAGCAGAGCAAGCCCGTCTACGTGCGCTCGCAAAATATGGCGAGCAACTCCCGAAGTTCAAGACGACCCTGAGTGAAGGAACGTCCGAGGAGAGACTCCAACTCCTGGAGAAACTCGTCGCGGAACAGATCTTTAGAATCATGGACGATTCGTTCCTGCCAGCCTTTGTCAAATGCGCCGAGGATCCCGACAGTCAGGTTCGAAATCAGGTTGTCATTGTTGCCGGGGGCCATTGGGTCTGGTGGCGGGAAAAACAACATCCTGATGCGATTCAATTGATGGTGAAGATGTCGCATGATCAGGACGATCAAGTACGGTACAACGCCGTTTACTACGGGCTGTCGACCGTTCGCAACAAAAAGGATGATGTGATAAGCAGGCTGCTGGAAATGGTCTTCGACGCCCCGCTGTCTGATCTTCCCGGACGTATCACCTGGGGGCTTCGTACTGACAAGGCACGAACGAAGGTCCTGTTAACCGACATAATCAATGGAAAAGATGAGGATCTGGCCCGCAAGGCTCGTCAGCGATTCAAAGAACTGACGGGTGAAGAGTTGCCCGCGAAATAGACCTTCGTATGAGCCGCGTTGCTAGTGCGGGTCGCACTTCCGCGTCGCGTCGAAACATGGGTTAGACGCTGCAGTTTGATGCCCGCAGGACGCCCACTTAAACGGGATGCGTTCTATTCGGGAGTCACCGGAATCTCTTCTGGTGGCGGGTCTGTTTCCGCAATCTCGTTGGCTTCCTGAGCGAATTGCTTCAGATATCGCTGCGGATCCCGGAAGAATTGTGGTGTCCAGCAGCGAGTCAGATGCCAGCCCTGATCTTCCAGGATCGATGTCCGGAACAGATCCCACGCCACGGGATCGTCCGCATATTGAAACCGCGTTCCATCGCACAGCAATCCCAGCGTACGGTCTTCGGGATACCTCGGATTATGGAAGGCGATATCGACGCAGAACCCATCATTTCCCCAATGAACGTCGCTACCAATGTTTTGCTGCGCTTCCATCAATTGCGCCAACTGGCCAGCGAAACGAGATGGCGAACGCGACGGTCGCTGAATGACACAAGTCTGAGTTGCCCCATCCGTCGGATCACTGCGCCAGTCGTTGTAGACCTGCGACAACTTTTCAGCATAGGCCAGATACGCGAAGAGTAACCAGCCTCCCCCGGGTTGTTGTCCATCCGGGACCGCAGGAAGATTGCGGTAGTATG
Source organism: uncultured Schlesneria sp. (assembly GCA_903911795.1). GTDB lineage: Bacteria > Planctomycetota > Planctomycetia > Planctomycetales > Planctomycetaceae > Schlesneria. The sequence continues at coordinate 3,516 of CAIWEX010000036.1, read as the reverse complement.
CGGAGGGGATGGATGTCACCAGGTGAACTTCTTCGCGTGCCCGGGTCACCAGCACATTCAGTCGCCTTCCTCCACCCACCTGCCCCAGCGGGCCAAAGCGGCGATAGAACTTTCCCTGGGGATCGGGACCGTACGTGGTACTGATAATCATGTGATCACGTTCGTCACCCTGGACGTTTTCCAGATTCTTGACGAACAACCCTTCAAACGCTCCCGCTCCAATTCGTGAACGAGCCACTGCAAGTCGCGCCGCGAATTCCGGATCTTCCGTCGCCATCTCGTCGAGTGTTTCGAGGATCTTGTCGCGTTGAGTCAGATTGAAGCAGGCAATCCCAATCGAAGGCGGTTCAGCTCGCTTCAGCAGGTCAGCCACGATCTTGCAGACCTGTGTCGCTTCGATCGCGTTGGCACGGTCTTCATAGATCCCATTGGCCTGATAAACCGTTATCGGTGCGAAGCGAATGCGATTGCGGGGATGCCCTGGGATTGCCTGCAACCGCGATCCGTAAAACTGCTGATTGCTGAATTCCACCAGGTCTGCGTTGCGCGAACGGTAATGAACATCCAGATGGCTTTCCTGGATATCCAGCGACAGTGCCGCCGTTAACAAATCTTCAACTTCACTCTGATGAGCTTCAAACAGTTCCTGTTCGGTTTCGACATCGGCATTGTCGCTCGTGATCACTGCCGTCTCGAAAAATCGTGTGGGAGGCAACTGTTTCGGATCGCCCGCAATGACGACTCGCCTGGCACGAGTCAGTACAGGGAGTGCTTCTTCAAGCCGGGCTTGCGAGGCTTCGTCGAAGATGACGACATCAAACAGGGCTTCACGAGGAAAGATCTGCGCGACGGTTTCCGGACTGGCCATCCAGACGGGGCGTAAATCGAACAATGGATCGCCATCTGGAATTCGGCCACCGACCAAGACCACTTGTCGCAACCTCATCGCTTTTTCACCACGCGTTGTCAGACGCCGACGCAGATCCGCCCCCATGCTGCTCAATCGCGAACCGGTGGACGCCAATAACCTCTGTCGCTGACGATCCGTCCAGAGATCCAGAATCATGTCGCGAGTCGAAACTCGCCGCTCGGCCTCAAGTCGCTGAACTTCACGATGCAGGCTGGAAAGCTGGTTACCATCCAGTCCCTGCAATCTGGGATCCGACTTCAGCCATTGATCGATGTCTGCCGTCAGAACCTGATAGCGGACGTGATTCAGGATCTCATCGACACCGTCAACAGTCTCGACCGCCGTGACAATCGCTTGAGCGAGCGAAGCGGGAAGTTGACTGAGCAGTGATTGAATGCGTAAGACTTCTTCGAGAGCTTCCAGGCTTTTTTCAAGGTGCTGCAAATCGCCGACGATGGACTGGCCGATGCACAGTCGTTGAAACCGATCACGAAGCCAGTCGTGGTGAAAGATCTCAGATTCCACCATTTGTGAGCGTAGCGATTCTAAAGCTTCGGCACGCCTTGAGGACGCTTCCAGCGCTGCTGCAAATTCCTGATCCCCTTTCGCCATGGCTTGACGGACTTTGTCATTCCAGCTTCCCGCTTGACCTGATGACGCAGACTTCTGCATGCCATTCAACAGAGAACACGAGGAAAGGTCGATCAGCAGATCAAGGCGTTCCAGGTCCTGACTGAGCGTTGCGTCGTCAAAGTTTTTCCATTCCGGTTTCTTCTCTTCCGTAACATCTTCCAGAACGGTGACGATCAAAGTTCGTGCGTTGACGCCTATCAGGAATGATCGCAAACGGACGGCGGATTCCTTTCCAGGTTTCAATCCATATGTCTGCAGCAAGGCCGCCGCCTTGTTACGGACGCCAAATGCAAACCACCCATACCAGGCATCGCAGATATCCAGGTAGGCTTCGACGATCCCCAGTTGCAGTGCCAGATCTGCAACGGTTGGCTGGCTCTCCCGGACGATCATGCGCAAGGCAGAGTCCAATGACCCTGATGCCATTGTTGTTCGAGCATCAGCAGCTTCACTGATTCGTTGGCGAGCCAGAGCAATGGTAGCGTCAGTCGCTTTCGACCACCGCTTTCGCCACGCAGGACTGACACTCGCCAGGCATTTCTGTAACTGGATGGCGATTTTGTGCCGTTCTACGGCCTGATGAACAAACCCGCCAATGGCGTCGTCGCCTGACGAACGTCCTTCCAGATTGCTGGGCAGATCGAAGGGGAAAAGTGGATTGAAGGGGACGGCATCAACGTCTTTTGCCTGCTGAATGATCGCCAGCAGTTCCTGTTGAAAGTCAGATTGGGGACGCTGCAGATAGGCGGCCAGAGGCATGCCAACGCAACCTCGCCAAGACTGTCTGGCAAATCCAGACTTCGCTGCACGAGCAATGGCCTCGCGTACTACTGTGGCATGAGATTCGAGGAGTTCGACACTCAGTGTTCCAGAAGTTCCCTGGCTGGACTTCTTGCGTGACTTCGGTGCCTGTGGGACGGGTGTGGCCGCGGCCAGGTATGGCCCTGCCGATTCAAGCCATTCACCCATTCGTTCGTGCAATGAGACCTTGTGGTCAGGATGAGGTGCCATCACCAGTGACCATGCCTGGGCCAGTGGTGCAATCGTCGTCTCCCACTGCCGTTCCAGTGACTTTACCTGTGCTGCAGCACGAATGCCGACGGAGGTACTCGTCAACTCTTCCAACTGTTCCCGGACGCTCATGTACAGATTACGTTGATCATGTTGCGGATCATGAATCAACGCGCAGAGGTGCCCCAATCCAAGATGTTCCAGGCGACGGGCCACGACATCAAGCGCTGTCCGTTTGTCGCAGACCAGCAGAACTCGTTCGCCTCGAGCCAGGTGGTCGCCGATGATATTCGTAATTGTCTGGCTCTTTCCGGTACCTGGCGGGCCGTGAATGACGAGTCCCTGACAGTCGCGAGCGAGACGAACGGCGCGCGATTGACACGGATCTGCCATTGTGACCAGTCGCACATGTTCGGGCAGCGGCGGGGCAACCAGAGTCGGTTCGGGAATCGGCTCAGAGGGTGGCGCAGCAGTTTCGGATTCGATGTTCAACGATTCTTCAACATCGGTTGTGGAAGCTTCGTCGAGGGAATCATCAAGCTCGATGTTTGTCGTCAGAAAGTTCTTGACAGGCCCGGTCAACGCTTCGGGGGCAGCAGTCATTTCCTGCATATCACGCAAGAGCGACTGATTATTCATCGGAAACAGCCCCAGCACTGCTGCCGGGACAATTTCAGCACGAGCGTTTTCATCATCGGCACGAGGTGCAGAGCGAAGTTCGGTCAGCGACTCGGGCGAAAACGTCATTGACGGCAAGTGAAGGATTTTTGTAATCCGTGCGACGAGGTCATTCACTTCCTGCCAGGGGTCATGTGCTGTGGGATTGGTCGATCGATCTTCAGTTTCGGACGACATGTCAGATGATGCGTCGGGTAACGTGGAACTTGATTCCGGGCGGATTACCTGGCCAGTCTGTCGTTCGAGCCAGGCAAAAAGAGCTTCGTTGGGAACGAGGAAATCCG
>CAIWEX010000035.1 GCA_903911795.1 uncultured Schlesneria sp. | reverse complement strand
TATCCGATTCAATTTCACGATTTTCCCTTTTGACTTGAGAAGCATCATCCAATCCATTTCATCCTGAACGTATACCGAACCGGTCAATCAACGCGATTCAGGAGAAAAAATTCTGCTTTTTCAAAAAGATTCGAAAGAGCTGACGAAAATGTTATGGTCACGTGCGATGGCGCTCCGTCCCCGATTGTTTTGTCCACTCACCACGATTACGGTAATACCAACTCGCCAAGCATCTGACAGGAGATTTAACAATGGCCGCGGCAGACTTTCGTGATCAATTGTTTCGATGCCTGGGTGGTGACTGGCCTGCCCCCTGTCCGTTGAATGTCAGGATCCGTGAGAAGATCACCAAGCCGGGATATACGATTGAGTCGGTCTTCTACGATGCTGAACCGAACGATCCCATTCCGGCGCTGTTGCTGATCCCAGACGGAATCAGTGCCAGCAAACCGGCCCCGGCGGTCTGCGTCTGGCATCAGCATGCCGGGAACTGGGCCAAGGGAAAATCGGAACCGGCGGGACTGATGGCGGATCCGATGCATCACACCGGTGCGGCCCTGGCTCGCGAAGGCTATGTCGTACTCTGTCCTGATGCTCTCTGTTTTGAGGAACGACGGGACCCGACAGGAAAGCTGAAGGATGGCAACTTCGAACGGTTTGAATTTCTGCGGTATGTGGTCGATGGCAAGAGCATGGCCTGGAAGAATATTCTGGACATGAAGCGGGCTGTCGATTTCCTTGTCAGTCGACCAGAAGTCAAAGCCGACAAGATCGGCTGCTACGGACATTCGATGGGGTCAACGCACACCTGGATGGTGGGTCCCTGGGAACCTCGACTGAAATGTCTGGTCGGAAATTGCTGCCTACCCACGTATAAAGCCATTCATCGCGAGCACATGCTCCATTGCTTCCCCAATTTCGTGCCGGGAATTTTCAATTACGGTGACACCCCTGATATCGCAGCGCTGATTGCACCCCGCCCGTTGTTATTGAACTTCGGCGAAACCGACAGTGGCAGTCCCATTGATGAAGTCCGCGCCGGCATTCCGATCATCCAGCGAGCTTACGACAGCATGCACGCTGGCAAGAATTTCGTCGCGTATATCGAAGAAAAGACCGGCCACATCCTTTCGGACGAAATGTGGCGCCGCACGAAGGCATGGTTCGCAAAACACCTGCAGGGTTAGAATACGCAATGCCACCGGAAACACCGTTTCGTATCGGCCTGGGTGTGATGTTTGCTCTATCGATGTCAATTGGCATCTACTATCGCCTGCAAGCTTCAGCCACTGGCAAAAAGATTTCGTACCGCGAAGAAGGCTATCTGTTTGCGACATGATGATTATGTCGCTCATTTGACGAATCGCGAAAAGACCAATTTACCGTTTCGGGGTGTGAACGGTTACTTGCTTCCCCAATTTCGTGCCGGGAATTTTCAATTACGGTGACACCCCAGATATCGCAGCGCTGATTGCACCCCGCCCGTTGTTATTGAACTTCGGCGAAACCGACAGTGGCAGTCC
>CAIWEX010000034.1 GCA_903911795.1 uncultured Schlesneria sp. | reverse complement strand
GGATGCGACATTGAATCGCAAGCCATCCATTGTGTTGTTCGCGATAATGGCGCTGCTGATCGTTGGCGTCAGGTTGCTCCCGTTGGTCGCATCGACCAGGACCCCGTTCGTCGCGTTGTTCGAGACTCTGGTGCCACCGGTCAAAGCCAGGGTGCTGGAGGGAGAATTATCCAGGCTCAGGCGAACACCGGCACCATTGCTGATGAGTTGTGTATTGTCGAACGTTCCATTGAAATTCGACAGTCCTGCGGTACTGGCGAATACACCATACTGTGAGTTGAAGTTGATCTGAGACCCGCTGCTGTTGATCGTGGCGGTCGAGCCCGACAGCAACTGGATATCGATCCCAGCCCCCGTATTGTGTGACAGGTTGCTGCCATTGATGTTCGATGTGAACGTGCTGCCGTTGGCGGCATCGACATGCAGGCCATTCAGTGTCGAGAATTGAGCACTGGTGTTCGTGATCGATGATGTCACGGTCCCGTTATCCAGCGTTCCGAAGAAGGCGCTGCGACCGTTGTTGTTCATGGTGTCGTCGGTGAAGTTCTTCACCAGTGTCGATCCACCCGTCACGCTGAAGAAGTAGCCATCTCGTCCGTTGTTGCTGATATCCGTCGGGTCAACATTGACGATCGAGTTGGCACCGTTCGAAATCGGGTTGTGAATCCCGTCACGCACGTTGGAGTTGATCGTACCGTTCACGATGTTCGTGGTGGTTGTGGCGCCACTGTTTACGAGGCCAATCCCGTCGAGTCCGTTGCTGTTCGCCTGGACCCCCGTCAGATTGATCAGACCAGTCCCGCCGGTTTGCGTGTACAGAATCCCTGTACCACCGTTGCCATTGGCGACCAGCGGAAGAGTCCCGTTCAGGGCGTTGACGGTCACTGAACCATTAACACCGGTGATTTCGACACCGTTGCCTGTGTTTCCGCTGGCACTGACACCAATCAGGTTGGCAACCAGCGAGTGATTTGTTTCATCCAGCTTCAGACCTGTCCCATTGCCGTTGACGTTGACATTGGTGAGGGTTGAGTTGATTGACCCCTGAACACCGGACAACGACACGCCGAATGGCTGAGTTCCGGCAGGGCTGGAGTTCATGTTGACGTTGGTCAGCTTCAGGTTGGTCAAACCTGCAGGACCTGCAGTGACCAGGATGCCGCCGCCGGCATTGTTGCCGTAACCGCTCGGATTCGGGTAATTAACCGATCCGAGATTGATGTTGCTGATGACAGTATTGGCACCCGTGGCCCCGGTCAGAGCAATCCCGCGTCCGGCATTCCCGGAGATTTCCAGGTCATGCAGGTTGAAGTCCCTGATTCCGTTGCCGACGATCGCGTCGCCACCCGAACCAATGAAGTTGAAGGCGGTGACTTCGTTGTTGTTCGCCAGGGTCACGATTGGACCAGCACCAGCACTCTTGACGAACGGGAAGTTGCCATCGCCATCGCCATAGCCTGGCAGCGCGAAGTTACCCGAGACGCTGCAGTTACCAAACGCTGCTGACAGTGGCAGCGGAGCGATCCCTTGTGAGCCTTCACCAATCAGCCGCTGATTGTCAAACAGCTTCATCGTTCCGACATAAGGATTCGCCAGGGTCGAATCGCCGCGGGCGACCAGGATCAGGTCGGCGTTGGGGATACCATTGGGATTGTTGAACGAATTCAACGGATGTTCGAACGATCCATCACCACCTGGAGCGGCAGTATTGTTAATGAATTCGACAAAGTATGGCTTGCCAGTGGTCGGATTCACCGCTTCGATCGGAGTGTTGACTGCGGTGCCGTACTGCATGACCGCGACGCGCCAGTTACGTTGAACGGGCTGCATCATCCGTTCACGCGTTGTGAAGTCAGGATAGAATCGGGTTGGATTCATGCCCGAGAACCGGATATCGACCATGGCGTTAACGTTGGTTCCCCACACGGTATCGCTGGTGACGTTCACGCTGGCGAGGACGGTTTCGGTGATCCAGGCATCCAGACGGGCACGAACCCCGATCGGGTTCTTGTCCTGCTGGTTTGGAATGGCAGCATCGACAGGCACTGGAGCCAGTTGATTCGACGTGTAGTAGTAGGCACCCGCGTTGGCACGCAACCATTGCCACTGTGGAGCGACAGGGATACCGAATTCGATATCACCACCGGTCAGGGCTTGGGCACGATTCTGAGCCTGCACACCGTTGAAGACGATGTTGTTGCCTTGGAAGAATGGATTACCCGCAACGCACAGTGGTGCCCCGTTGGACACCATGGTGTCCTGGTTCCCCAGTGGCAGGTATCCGTTGATTCGCAGGTCCCAGCTCCCGAGTGTTTCCACCCCGAATGAGCCCTGGTTGAATCGCTGGTTGTACTGGCTGTCGGTATCAAAGTAGCCGTAGGCTCCGATGATTCGATCACGGGATTCCAGGTACTTACGGGCGAGTCCCCCGAAGTTCCCGCCCCATTGACCGTCATTGGTCAACATCGCCCGGGCTTCCGGAGCGATAAAGGCATCGTCGCTCAACCAGAACGGACGGAACCCGCCCAACTGGTAGTAGCTTCCCTGGTACCCTACGCCACTGCCGGACATATACCGGCCGTTGACGAGGTAGCTGGGGTTTCCGATAGTCGCCCCCCCACTGTAACTGCCGTAGGAGACAACTCCTGAATCTGAACTCGTGTCGGCGGGTTCAGGGCGAGGTTGCGGGGATCCCGCGTCCTGGCCGTAAACCGACCCTACGAGTGACAGTGACAACAGGCACAGACTGACGATGACACGATGCATGGACGCCTCTCTCCACCAGAACTGGCTTGGGTGACTCCGTCCCAAGAGCTCGCTGCGAGCCGAGCCTCAAAATTCGCACGCTCCCCTGTCGGTTCCGAATGCGCGGACAACGACAGAATGTAGCGCGTCTCCTCGTTATTCGGCTATTCCGGTTTGGAGGGATGAGACAAACTTTGCGGGTTCTAACGGTTGGCGCGACGCCAGCATCGCCGACATCGCCTTAAAAACCAGCGTTGCTCTTTTTCCATTATTCCCATTACCCCCATTCTTCCCATGCGCCACTACCCTGATGGACCCTAGGCCAATCACCGCAACCCATTACCACAAAACACCTACCAAACCTTTTACGCCGCCAAAAACCGCCATTCTGGCAGCATCTGCCGGACTCAAGAGAATCTGGTTGCTTGCTGACCAGAAAAACGAAAAAAACAAATTCAGCATGGCGGAACAGGGCCTCTGATCGGTACGATCTGCCGAAGACGGGCGATCTGGACCGGCGACGTCGATTTACGTCGATTCCGCGGACAGACATTTTTCGTCTGACGGTTGATGCCTTGGCGTCAACTCGTTACCTTTTCTCCTCCCCCGAAGGACCATGTCTGTCCTGACGGATCGGGGTTTGTGGTGCGATTGCGCCCAATAGAACTGTTTATTGTCGTGGTGAGGAATCCTTCCTCGCCTCTTTGATGTGATAAAGACGGAAGGCGGACGGTTGTGATCGCTCCACAGACTTCATTTGTCAAACCGGCAGATTGCCGACAGGGTGGGGCCCACGCTCCCAAGTGGTTCGTTATTGATGCCGAAGGGATGATCGTCGGACGATTGGCAACCCAGTTGGCCACAGTGCTGATGGGCAAGCACAAGCCCGAATACACCCCGCACGTCGACACCGGTGATTACGTCATCGTGTTGAACGCGGACAAGGTTCGCTTCACCGGTGGTGAAATGGTTCACAAGGACCATGACCACTACACCACGAAGATGGCGAAGAAAAGCTACGTCTGGTTTACAGGTTGGCCAAGCGGTCAGCGGACCATCAAGGCCTTGGACCTGTGGGCCAAGAAGCCAAACGAAATCCTGCATCTGGCTGTCAAGCGGATGCTTCCCAAGAATGCGCTGGCCCGGCACATGCTCGACAAGCTGAAGCTGGTCACCGGCACTTCGCATCAGTATCAGGCTCAGCAGCCTGTTCCATTCCCGGAACACCTGCTCCCACGCTGATTGAATCACGTCGATCTATTGAAATTTCCGATCCCATACTGGTTTTGATCGTAAGACTGGCAGTGCCCCATGGACGAGACAACGACCAACGTAGAAACGGGCGAACTGACGTTCTCCCAGGAAACTTCGGCCCCGGCGGCGATCGTCGAGCCTTCAGCCCCGGTGATTCGCCGTGGTAAGCTCGATCGATTCGGTGTCGCCATGGGGACCGGACGCCGTAAGACGGCTGTCGCACGTGTTCGCCTGAAGGCGGGCAATGGTGCGTTCACCGTCAACGGCCGTCCCTTTGAAGAATTCTTCTGCATCGAACGCGACCGGATGCTGATCCAGGCTCCACTGAAGACTGCCGAGAAGCTCGGTCAGCTCGACGTGTGGGTGCGAGTCAACGGCGGCGGAACCACGGGACAGGCCGGGGCCATCGTCCTGGGGATCGCCCGTGCTCTCGAAGCGATCAATCCGAACCTGCACGCAGCCTTGGCTGAAGGTGGCTACCTCACCCGTGACAGCCGTATGGTGGAACGCAAGAAGTACGGCCACAAGAAAGCTCGCCGCAGCTTCCAGTTCTCGAAGCGTTGATTGTGTTGCTCTCGCGTGACTGTGGCCAAGTGTCTCACTGGCATGCAGTTCTCCGAGGAGCATTTGCAAATGTCTGTTGACAGGAACCCCCGCCGGAGATCATCTGGTTGGGGTTCTTTTTTTAGAGATCGCCATGAGCAGCATCCGGTCATCAGCAGGTACGCTGGTCTATAATCCGCTGCTTCAGCCGGACCTGAAACTGATGTTGGCCGAGGGGGATGAACTCGGTCTGCAGGAGTTTTGCAAGGTCCTGAATCCGATCATCGTCGCCGAAGTTCTGCAGGGTCTGGAGCCCGCAGAAACATGGCGAGTCCTGTCGTCGACCAACATCGAACTGCAGGCCGAAATCTTCGAGATGATCGAGCCATCACAGCAGATCGAACTGGTCGCCAATATCGATCGCAAGCATCTGTCGCAACTCATCGAAGCCATGTCAGCCGACGATCGTGTTGACCTGCTCGAACACATGGATGAAGAGCAGCTCGAGGCTCTGCTGCCATTGATGGCTCAGGCCGAGCGCGATGAAATTCGCAAGATGCTTTCGTACCCGGAAAACTCCGCCGGGTCGATCATGACGACGGAATACGCTTCACTTCCCGAGAACATCAGCGTCAGCGAAGCCCTCAGTCGATTGCGGCAGCAGGCTCCTGACAGTGAAACGATCTACTACATCTTCGTGATCGACGAAGCGCGACATCTGCATGGCGTGATCACGCTGCGCGAACTGATCCTCGCTCGCCCCACCGTCCTGCTGGCTGACGTGATGCGTCGCGACTTTATCGCCGCACACGTCGGTGATGACCGTGAAGAAGCGGCGCGGATGATCGCGAAGTTCGACTTGATCGCTCTTCCTGTACTGGACGAAGAGAGTCGTCTGGTCGGGATTATCACGCACGACGACGTCCTGGACGTAATCCAGGAAGAGGCGGCGGAAGATGCTTACCGCCAGTCCGCGATTCAGCCCCTTGAACATGGATATCTGTCGACTCCACTGCTGACGATTGCCTGGAAGCGTGGTATCTGGCTGCTGGTCCTGTCAGTCATGGCACTGGGAACAGCGACCGTGATGCGGGCGTTTGGCAAGGCAGAGCATGACTCCAACTGGCTCGACTGGTTCCTGCCGCTG
>CAIWEX010000033.1 GCA_903911795.1 uncultured Schlesneria sp. | reverse complement strand
CCTACACGACGCTCTTCCGATCTCTTTGTACGATTGAGCCCGATCCGCCACCTTTGCCGCAGCCGCTTTTTTTGCAGTCGATTTGACGGCTTTTTCCTGTGCAAACTGTCGCGCCAGCTCCGGATTGGACTGCAACATCTGACTCAGTTTTGCGTCTGCACGGCTGTCCAGCCGAAGTTCGGTCAGGTTTTCCATCGACGCATCTTTGTCGTCAATTTCCTTTTGCGAAACATCGGTCACGTCTTCTTTGAAAATCCTGATCCGCTTCAGTTCGGCCAGAACTTCGTCAACAGTCCCGGGGCGATCCGTCGGTTTCTTTTTCAGCAGCCGGAAAATAATCCGGTCCATTTCGGGAGTGACATTCTTGTTGAACTCCGAAGCATTCGCCGGTTCATCACGCAAATGACGTTTCAAGAGTTCTTCAGGTGTTGGGGCCTGGAAGGGGGTTCGACCCGTCAAAACTTCGAAGAACATGATCCCCAGGCTGTACAAGTCTGTCTGAAATGTGGGAGCCTGCTTTCGAATCGTTTCTGGGGCGATGTACGTGCGGGTTCCCTGAATCGTCTTCAGTTTCCCCCCGCCGATCATCTTCGAAAACCCCGTCACTTCCTTGCTGGAAAGTGAATAGTCGACCAGTCGAATTTCCCCAACCTTGTTCATCAAAACGTTATCGGGCTTGATGTCGCGGTGAATCCAGCCGCGCGAATGGACGTGTGACAGCGCCTGGCAGACACTTTCAAACAACAACCGGGTACGCACATGTACGGATCGGATATCCGATTTCAATTGCAATTTGACGTTGGCGGCCCGGAAATGCTCCATCGTCATGTACGTGTTGTCGCGACTGGTCGAAAACCTGTCGAACTTGATGATCAGAGGATGGTCCAGGGTTTTCAGAACATCCGCTTCGTGCTTCAGCCCAGCTTTGTTTTCTTTAAAATCGGGCGACTCTTCTTTCAGCAACTTCATAGCCAGGTGACGCCCGGTCGCTTGTTCGACGCACTCCCAGACCTGGCTGCTGCCACCGGTAGCGATGCACATGATGAGCTTGTAGGTACCGTCGATTAGTTCGTCGTCAGACACGATGAACTCCTGGTTGGCTCGCACGCCAGGAAACCGCTCCGTTGCGAGAATTCCTGATCGTAATGGCGGCGCAAATGTTCAAATGACTTTCAGAAACCTACGGGTGGCTTGGCCGGTGTTCCAGTATTGGCAGGGGGGGCTCCCGGCCCTGTCCCTGCCGTTGCGGCAGCGGGCGATGCGGGCTTCAACTGAAACGCATCTCCCAACTGATGTGATGATTCGTAAATGACCTCATCTCCTTCTGCAAAGGCTCCACTGACAAACAGTCGGTTCAATCCCACTGACCCCATCAGCACGACAGGGATATCTCGAACCACCATATGCCGCACGACTTGAACCTTGCGTTGGCCGTCCGGAAGATTCCCGACGGAACCGGCCGGGACTTCAGCCACAGGTTGACGAGGGATCAACGGAACATAGACCGTCTGTCCCGCCTTAAACTTTCCATCAGCGTTATCGACCAGCAGCACGGCGGACGCCACTGATTCGAAGACATCGCGGATCGCACCGAATTTCGCATCCAGCGGCAGAACCGCATCGATCTTCGCTTCGACTTCAGCCGACTCGATTTTGATCGGCATCGTCTTTCCCTGGGTCGCAGCCGAGCGTTCCACCGGGACTTCGACTTTCATTTTGGTCGTTTCGACGACGATCGCTACCGGATCGCCCGCTTTTACGAGTTGCCCTTCGCTGACGAGCAACCGCTGCAATTCCCCTGGAAAGGGGGTTCGAATACTGGCCTGCTCCAGATGAATTTTCGCCAGATCGGCTTCAGCCTTGGCAACGTCGACTCGTGCCTGGGCGAGACCCTTGTGTGATTCGTCCTTATCCGCAGCGAGTTTTTGCTCAAATGTCGCCGCTTTGAGAGCCGCTTCGGCTCGTACCAGTTGCAGCTTGGCGATTGTCGTATCAAGACGAACGATATCAGCCTGTGGTTGCAGCTTGGAATTCGGCTTGGCATCGGCCTGACGCACGATTCCATCGAAAGGAGCCGTGAGCATCACGGAACGAACCGGTTCCAGAGACAACGTCACCTTGTACTTATGCGGTGGTTCGATATGAGTTGCTTCACGTTTGATGATCACCTGATCACCTGCAGCAGCAACCGGCAAACCACCCTTGGGGTCCGCTTTGGTCTCCTGGCCCTTGAGATTCACCGAAAACAGGGTCAGACCACAGGAGGCGAGGCACGCTGTTGCGAACGCAAAGTGCTTCCGACTCATTTCCCATCCTTACGAGACGATATGTCCATGTAAACGCTCTACGCCGATTGGGTAGAACTCGCTGGTTGTTAGGCTACGACCGCAAACGGGCGAAGTCAACTTCCTTAACGAATCGCAGGGAATTTACAGTTCTGCCGATCCGCAGATCGAGGGGGGCTGGGAGATCTTTTCGACCGATTCTGCTCGTTCTGGCAACGGTTCATCGGCGGGGATAGTTCGTAGTTCTTGGTGCTTTGTTCTTGGTTCTTGGCAAAGACGCAAAGGAATGCCGAATGAAGGGGATCAAGTGCCCTCGCTGTGACGGCAAGTTGGATCTGGGTCCGGCGATTGTTATGGAAATCCGAGGTTCTTAGAATCCTACTCCCATCTCCATCGGGTGGAGACCAGGAACGGAGACCCGTATCGGAACAAGCCATGCCCGCGATTTTTGAATGGACTCACACGGTGGCGGATGCCGACCTCGACGGGTTAGGGCATGCTAACAATATTTCCTACGTAAAATGGATGCAGTCGGCGGCACTGGCTCATTCCGCCATTCAGGGCTGGCCCGTCCAGGCCTATTCAGATCTCGGTTGCGGCTGGGTTGTCCGATCCCATTTCATCGAATATCTCTCCCCTGCTCTGCATGGTGACCGGATCATCGTCAGGACCTGGGTTGCAGATATGAAAAAAGTGACGTCGATGCGTCGCTACCGGATCGTGACCATTCGCTCCGAAAAGGAAGTGATCCTGGCCCGGGCGCAAACGGATTGGGCCTTTATCGATTACGGTGCGGGAACCCCGAAGCGGATTCCGCCCGAAGTTTCCAATTCGTTTGAAATCGCTATTGTCGAAGACGTTTGATGGGTTCTACGAGTTTTGTTGCTCACAGACGCCTAACCATCGCCCCGTATATTGGACGGACCGAAGACGGAAATTCATTTCGCAGGAATCACCGTCATTTTGATCAATGACGTGCATGGCCCAGGCATGCCGATTCGGATGTCGTTGCGCCAGGTTTGAGCGACCGTGATCGCAAACACACCGACAGGTGTTTCTGCCGGCAGCGTGAAGGGGACTGTCACGACCCCATTCTTGATGGGAATGTTGCGCGGCGTGGCCAGGCCGCTGGCTACGCCGTTTGTCACCAGACTGACGGTGATAGGCATTTCTTTGACATCCCCGGCACCGTGCACACGGACTTCCAGATTCGTTGATCCACCTGGGGTTATCGTGAATTCCTGAGTGATCGATTCCAGCCAGGGCCCTTGAGGTTTCGCCACGGCTACGCGTGACATCGGACTCGCCCGGAAGAACCCCGTGTCACTGGTGTAAAACAGGTTGAGTGGCAACGAAATGTGCTCGCCCAGGACTTTGGCCGGCAACGCGATCGCTGCCGCGCTGGTTCCTGCGGGACTTTCTTTCGGACGCATCCGTCCGACGATTCGAAATGGCAAGTTGGTTCCAACCGGCGCGTCTGCCGGAGCGGTGATCGACAGAAATACCTTGTTCTGATAGTTGTTGTAATACCGCTGAGGGATTCGACCGAGGGACGTGGCTGGACTTGTTTTCCAACCGGTCGGCAGGCCGATGATCGAGACTTCAATGTCTTCCTGGCAGTCTGCGAAACGGTCGATACGTGCCATCACACACGCCGTCGTCCCCGGTCCCCAGATTGGGACTGCGTCCGGAAAATGCGTCAATCGAAAGTCCGGCCATGCCTCTTCGATCGTCAGTCGATAGATTGAAGTTGGACCAGACGTCCCATTCTGGTCGCTCACTCGAACAAAATAGTCGCCAGCCGTCTTCGCGTGCAGCATGACCTTGCTGTCGGTGGTCTTGTAATCGTGATAGCACTCGTACCCGGGATCAAATCCTTCGT
>CAIWEX010000032.1 GCA_903911795.1 uncultured Schlesneria sp. | reverse complement strand
TGTCACGGCCACCGGGCCAGGTGATTCGCATGTTGTCGTCTTCTACGACAATGGCGTTGTTCCGATTCAGGTGATTCAACCAGTCAGTGAGAAGTTTGGTCCCAGCTATCCAGCGGTCCCCACTCCCACCAAGATCGATGAGCTGGTTGTTCAGAAACTGCGAAAACTGGGAGTGGTTCAGTCGGACCTGTGTACCGATGCCGAATTCCTGCGTCGCCTCAGTCTGGACATGATCGGCACTTTGCCAACCGCTACCGAAGTTGAAGAGTTTCTCGCAGACCAGTCCCCGGACAAGCGAGCAAAAAAGATTGATGAACTGCTGGAACGCCCCGCCTATGCGGCCTGGTGGGCGACCAAGATGTCAGACTGGACGGGAAACAATGCGGGCAAGCTGAATAACAACAAATCAGGAGTCGAAGCGAATACATTGGCGACCGACTGGTACGAATGGCTGCGGACTCGTATCGAAAAGAATGTTCCTTATGACGAAATCACCGAGGGAATCGTCCTGGCTGTCAGCCGGCTTGAGAATGAAACTTACGCTCAATACTGCGAACGGATGAGCGGATATTACAACAAGGAGCCAAAGGGGAGTTTCGCTGACCAGCCATCGATGACTCACTACTGGATTCGTCGCGAATTCACCAAGCCCGAAGAACGAGCACTCGGTTTCGCATACACGTTCCTGGGAATCCGCATTCAGTGTGCTCAGTGTCACAAGCATCCGTTTGATCAATGGACCAAAGACGATTTTGATCGCTTCAAAGAATTCTTCTCGCGAGCTCAATACGGCAATGCACCGGGGACTCGCGATGACGAGCAGGCGATGCTGACCAAGGCGGGGATCGACCCCAAGAACCTGAAGGGAAATGACCTGGGTAAGGCAATTCGCGAGCAACTCAATAAGGGCGAAGTCATGCCCTTCAACGAATTGTTTGTCCCAGCCCCCCGGAAGAATGCTCAAGTAGTCCGCGACAAGAACAACAAAGGGAACGAGAAGAAACGCCCGCAGGTTGTGGCAGGTCGAACTGCGAAGATTCTGGGGGGGGAAGAGGTCAAGATCGAAGACCTTGAAGACCCGCGCGAAGCACTGATGGACTGGATGCGCGACGAGACAAATCCCTACTTCGCCAAGGCGATCGTCAACCGGATCTGGGCCGGCTATTTTAATGTCGGAATTGTCGAACCGATTGATGATCTGAGTCTCGCCAATCCACCCAGCAATGAAGCGTTGCTGGATTACCTCGCGACCGAATTCCGCAATCACAAGTACGACCTGAAATGGCTCCATCGAACGATCGCCAATAGCCGAACGTATCAATTGAGCTGGCATGCGAATTCAACGAACGAATTCGACGAACGCAACTTCGCTCGAGCTGTGCCACATCGGCTCGCAGCAGAAGTCGCTTTCGATGCTTTGCAGATGGCAACCATGAGCGATTTCGAAGCGGCTTCGTGGAAGACTTCTATCACTGGACGCGCCATCGGAAACTCGATCGTCGATTCACGAGCCAATGGGCGTGGCAAGTCGAACTACGCTCTTTCAATCTTCGGCCGTTCAATCCGAGACACCAACTGCGAATGTGATCGTTCGTCGGAAGCGAGTCTGCTGCAGACCGTTTACCTGCAGAATGACACCGAAGTTCTGACGATGATCAGCGGCAAGGGACGCTGGGTCGATCAAGTGATGAAACGGAATGAACCGGAGAAAGATGCCAAACAGGCTGGACGTGACGTCAAAGAACGTCAGGCGAAGCGACTCGCCGAAGCCGACCTCGCAAAGTTGAAACAGCGACTGGCTGCGGTGGAAAAGAAAGGCAAACCGGAAGCTGCAGAAGCGATCAAAAAGGAAATTGCAGAACGCGAGCAAAAACTGGCCGATGCACCCGCCGACAAACCTGCCGAACCGCAGGCTCCAGCCGTCGACATCAAGGAGATTATTCGTCTGGCCTACCTGCGTTCACTCAGTCGATATCCGACTGACAGTGAAACGGAACGCGCCTCCAGGCACTTTGAAGAATCAGCCAATGTCGCCACAGGAACGCGAGACCTGCTGTGGGCGTTGCTGAACACGAAAGAATTTGTCGTCAACCACTGAGCTCCTGATACGTTCACCCACCCGAGTTTCCCCGATGGAAACACGCCCGTGAATCAAATGCGTCTTAAAACGACAATTTGCCAAACCAGATCTAACTCACCATTTCTCAAGGACCCGATTTATGGCCATGCATCGTACCTGTGACGGAATCCAGCGACGCGACTTCCTGCGAGTGGGAGCTTTGGGAGCTTCGGCCCTGACTCTTTCCAATTACCTGCGAATGTCACATGCCGGTGAAATCAAGAACGCCAAGGCTCAGTCGGCCATCTTTATTAACCTGGGGGGTGGCCCATCGCACATGGATACGTTTGACCTGAAGCCGAATGCTCCCTCCGAATACCGTGGGGAATTCAATCCGATTCAAACGAATGTCGCGGGGATCGAGATCAGCGAGCACTTGCCAAAGCTGGCTCAACAGATGGACAAGTTTGCGATTTTGCGAGGTGTGTCGCACTCACTCGCCGCTCACGAACTCGGTTCACTCTATGTGAATACCGGAAATCGTCCGTTGCCATCGATTGAATTCCCCAGCTATGGCTCGGTGATTTCGAAAGAAATGGGTGGGCCTGCCGATCTGCCGCCGTACGTCGCCATGGGATCGGGCCAGCAGAAGGCGGGTTACCTCGGCGTTCGCTACGCACCTCTGAACGCCGGTTCAGCTCCAAAGCCGGGTGTTCCGTACAGCGTCCGCGGAGTTTCGTTGCAGAACGGTCTGACGGTTTCTGATGTCGAAAAGCGCCAGGGCTTGCTGAAAGATCTGGATACGACTTTCAAGGGTGCCGAAAAGAATAGCCAGTTGCTGGATGGTCTGGACCGATTCGGCCAACAGGCGTATTCGATGATTACTTCGACGCGATCGCGAGAAGCGTTTGACGTCAGCAAAGAGTCACCGGCATTTGCCGAGCAATATGGAAAGACCGATTTCGGGATGAGCTGCCTGTTGGCAACGCGCCTCGTTGAATCGGGCGTTAAGTTCGTCACATTGAATTACGGTGGCTGGGATACTCACCAGGACAACTGGGTTCGTTTGAAGACCAAGCAACTTCCGCCGTTTGATGAAGGTTTGGCAGCACTGTTAAACGGCCTGTCGCAGAAGGGCCTGCTCGCTTCAACCTGTGTGTTTGTCACGGGTGAGTTCGGCCGAACTCCAAAGATCAATACGACTCGTAACGGTCGTGATCACTATGCCCGCGCGATGTTCATGTTGATGGCGGGCGGAGGGATCAAGCCGGGGCAAGTTCTGGGAGCCAGCGATGACAAGGCCCTTGGCCCTGTCGGCGATGGATTCAAACCCGATCACGTTGCTGCATCATTCTTCCACAACATGGGGATTGATCCGCACAAGGAATACCAGACGAATATCGGTCGTCCGGTGATGATCGTTCGAGACGGCGAAATCATCCCCGAACTATTTGCGTGATCGAGGAATACCAGCGGGCGTAAACGTTGAACGGCTTATGCCGGGGAAGGGAATGAGCACGTTGGAAACGTGCTCTACGAGTGACAAGTCTTCTGTTATTTTCAAGGAATTGACCAGATGCGTGGATTGATGCGAACCGTGGTGTGTGCCGGAATCGTTGTTGCAATGGCTTTGACAACTGGAACAGCGGAAGCTGCCAAAGAAAAGAAGAAGCCCAATGGCGCTGCGAACCCCGCTTTTGCAATC
>CAIWEX010000031.1 GCA_903911795.1 uncultured Schlesneria sp. | reverse complement strand
GGCAAGGAGTTACTGAGGTTCGAACGATCCGGCGATTCCTGGCTGATCGACCCGGACACCGACTTCGCCTATAAGCTTCACAAGTCGAAATGATCTGGTCGCGGGAATACAGGAACCGCTGATGAACGCTGATAGACGCTAATCGGTACTCGCCCACCGAGTGCCTACCATCTCGACTCTGTGAATGAGGCGTGTCACGCCATGAACCTCGCGCTCGCTTCGCTCAAGACGCAAAGCTCTCAAGCATTTTATTGATCGCCTCTTCAACCTCTTCCAACCTTTGCGTGAGATCCATTCTGGGAACCGCTAATGAACGCTCATCAACGCTAATCAGAACTTATGAATAGAGGATGTGGGAAATGGCCCAAATCCACGAGAGCAGAAGACCGGGACTTCAACGTTTTGAGCTGTGAGTTCGCAATGGGGATTCAGTGGTCCGTAGAATACGTGCCGCGTTATCGAGTCTCGACTCTTGATGGTTCAATGCGCAGGCATCGCTCAGTGGCGAGTCGCTTTGTGCATCCGGCGAGATAGAAACTCGTGGAGAGCGACTTCCAGTGGTTGGTCTGTCCGCAACAGAACGTGGTCCATGTGCATGTCGCGCGCACCGCTGCGGATCGCCTTGAGGAATGCTTCGAATTCACGCTGGTAGGCGGCCTTCAATGAGCGAGGTTCCGTATGCTGGTCTCCCAGGCCCTCGAGGCCTTTGAATAATGTTGGGTCGACGAACGGAAAGTCCTGCTCGGCAGAGTCGATCACATGCAAAAGGACAACGTCGTGACGCCGATGGCGAAAGTGCTTCAGACCCAGCATCAATGAGGCGGGGTCGTCGAAGAAGTCACTCAGGATCACGACCAGGCCCCGGCGCTTGATCCGCTCTGCCAGATCGTGCAGGATCGGTCCGATGGACGTTTCACCATGCGGTTGGGTTTCATCCAGGATATGGCAGAGTTGACGCAATTGCGCCGGGGTACTTGCCGGGCGTAGTACTGTTCCTACAGTCGCATCGAATGTCGCCAGGCCGGCGGCATCCTGCTGATGGATGATCATGTAGGCCAGCGAGGCCGCGACATGCTGTGCGTACTCGAACTTCGAAAACGTCGCCTTGCTGGACCGGTACGACATTGATTCACTGCTGTCGACCAGCAGGTGACACGAAAAATTCGTCTCTTCGTCGTACTGCTTCAAGTAGATCCGGTCACTCTTACCGTAAACCTTCCAGTCGACATAGCGCAGGTCATCGCCAGGAACGTACTCGCGATGCTCGGCAAATTCGACAGAGAAACCGTGGTACGGGGATTTGTGCAAACCCGAGACATACCCTTCAACGATCATCCGAGCCTTCAGTTCCAGGCCCTTCAGTTTGTTGAGCGTGTTTGCGTCCAGCAGTTTCTTCAAAGGGTCCATGGTCCGTCGCCTGCTTTTCCACTCGCCTGCAAAGGCGAAGGTGAATATTTCACGTGTTTGCGAATCGCGATTTCACCAGCCCGCTCAATTGCTTGAATTCAGGAGCCTCGGCAGTCTCGGCCCATTCGAACAAGACCCCTTCCGCGGTTGTCAGGACAGCACCGGCGTTAGCCATCCGCTCCAGAGCGATCCGTTGGTCGATCTCCCCGCGTGACGCGACGGCATCAACAACGACATAGACCTGGTAGCCACCGGCAAGCAAATCAAAGACGGTCTGCAGGATACAGACGTGAGTCTCCATCCCGGCCACGACGATCTGAAACCGATCGTCTGCAGCTTCAGAGGCCGCAGACCACCCGAGACACTCGACCGCACTGAACCTTTTCTTGGATGGACGAAGTTCGCTGAAATCTCGCAGTGCTGCATCGGTCGGGCCCAACCCCTGCGGATACTGTTCCGTAATCGCGACCGGCACACCCAGGATCTTCGCTCCTTCTGCCAGGAAGCGGCACGAGTTGACCAGCGATCGTCGCGTTTCCTCCGCAAGAGTCGCCACCAGCTTTTCCTGAACATCAATGATCAATAGGCGACTCGAGACACGGTGCAGTAGTTCGGGGCTGCGTACAGACTCAGATGACATCAAATTCCTTTCTCATTCGCCTCGGCTGAAGACTGCTTCTGGCTTCCTGACGTTCAACTCAAAAGTGCCGGATGAAGCTTTGCCTTTCCTTCGGCACCGATCAATCGCTGGTCGAGTCCCTGGAAGCTGTATGTCAGCTTGAACGGATCGATTCCGAGCAAGTGCAGAATTGTCGCCTGCAGGTCGCGGATATCCATCGCATTCTCGGTAATGTAGTAACCGATGTCGTCCGTTTGACCGTACGTCTGGCCCCCTTTGATCCCGCCCCCCGCCAGCATCATCGAGAAGGCGTAGGGATGATGATCGCGACCGATGTATGGCTGGTTTGGAGCGTTGTTCTGCTGCATCGGTGTCCGGCCAAACTCGCCACCCCAAATAATCAGCGTTTCGTCAAACAATCCGCGTTGTTTCAAGTCCTTGATCAAAGCGGTCAATGCACGATCGACCTGCTGCACTTTGATCGGCAGAATCGTCGGGATGTGCTCACCGGGACTCACCCCATGGTGGTCCCAGCCCCAGTCATACAACTGCACAAATCGAACCCCCGCCTCAACCAATCGCCGAGCTAGCAGACAGTTGTTGGCGAGTGCTGCGTCAGTCCCCTTGTAGAGGACACGTGGGTCAGCAGCCCCTTCCGATTCGGGAACAAACCCCGGCCGGGCTCCATACATATCCAGGATGTGTTGCGGTTCCTTTGAGATGTCCATCACCTCGGGAACAGCCATCTGCATTCGATAGGCGAGTTCGTATTGTGCAATCCGAGTGATCGTTTCGGGATCGCCCAGCTTTTCCGCCTGGAATTCGTTCAATGTTTTCAGGGCATCCAGCGTCTCACGCCGCCCGTTTCGATCGAGACCTGCGGGGTTTGAAAGGAACAGCACCGGGTCACCGGGTGAACGGCATTGAACACCCTGATAGATCGAGGGAAGAAAACCACTCCCCCAGACACTCTTGCCAGCATCCGGTGTCTTTCCACCGCTGGTAAGAACAACAAACCCGGGCAGGTCTTCGTTTTCGGAACCGAGACCATACGTGGCCCAGGAACCAAGTGACGCGCCACCGAACAGGTTCGTCCCAGTATGCAGAAAGAGTTGTGCAGGGGCGTGGTTGAACTGTTCAGTCTGCATCGACTTCACGATCGCGATGTCATCGATGACCTCGGGCAGAAACTTCCAGACTTCGCTCAGTTCGGCTCCCGACTTGCCATGCTTCGCGAAATTGAACGGCGTTCCCAGCATATTCGGGACACCCTGAATGAACGCAAATCGCTTTCCTTCGAGGTATTCCTTCGGACACGGCTTACCGTTGTACTTCTGCAGAGTCGGCTTGTAGTCGAAGAGATCGAGTTGCGTGGGACTGCCCGCCATATGCAGATAGATGACGTGTTTGGCTTTGGCGGGGAGGGGCGGCTTTTTGGGGGCCAGTGGATTCGCGGACCGGACAGACGGCCCGGCCACACCATCGCGTTGCAACAGACTCGCCAGTGCAACGGCTCCCAGGCCAACACCGGCCTGGCCAAAGAAATGGCGGCGGGTGACCGCCTTCAAATATTCCTGTTGTAGATTCATAGCCATGCGTTTTCGTTGGTACCGCCGATTTCGAAAAAATCAGCGCCGGGATCAGATCACCGAAATCGTCCAGTATTCTGACAATTCCCTCGACCTGCTGCGAGGCCATCAGCCGTGTACCATCAAAATGAGCAATATGCTCGGTACACAAAAAGAACCCCGGAATCATTGATTCCGGGGTTTTCTGTGTTTTTTTCGCCAGGCGTTTGTGACCTGAGACAGTTGTCTTCAATCAGGTTGCTGAACCGGCGGACTCTGTCGATTTCGATTCAGCGATCGGTTCGGACGTTGGCGGCTCAAACTTGGGAGCAGTTGCCTCGACCTTTTCTTCCACAGGAGCGGGCCGGGTGGAGTTGCTGGATTCGGGCTTGGCATAGACCGCGTCATCAATCGTGGATTCGATCCCCGACATCCCCTTTTTGAACTCGACGATTGCCTTACCAGCATCCCGAGCGACCTTTGGAAGATTCTTTCCAAAGAGCAACAGTGCAATCCCGCCAACGAGCAGCATCTCTACGGGACCGAGATTTCCAATAAATGCGATGGGAAGCATAATTCCTACCTCCAATGGGGACTGATGTTACTTGGCATCGGATTTTTTCGAGTCCAGATTGGCATCCGCATCGTCTTCGCGAATACCCTTCTTGAATTCCGTCACACTTTGGCCGAGAGACCGCATCAGGGTTGGTAGCCGGCTGCCGCCAAACAGAAGCAGCGCTATGCCAAAAACCAGAGCCAATTCCCACGGACCGAGGAATGCGAGGGGAACCATG
>CAIWEX010000030.1 GCA_903911795.1 uncultured Schlesneria sp. | reverse complement strand
GGCTCGCTCGCTTGGGGCGAGCCCACTCAAGACCCAGTGGTACGTGACTTTCCCGGCGATTCGTCCGGGCCTTGTCGTGGGAGCACTTTTCACCTTCCTTATCTCGTGGAGTGAATATGTCCTCACGTTGCTCATCGGCGGCGGCCAAGTGGTGACGCTGCCTCTTCTGCTTTTCAATTTTGCCCGCAGCGGTGACAACGCGATCGCCGGTGCACTTGCAGTCGTCTTTGTTGTCCCTGGGGTCTTGGTGCTTCTGTTGACTTCGAAGCACTTATCAACTGGCCATGCAGCCATGGGAGGGACCGGTACCTGATGACGAAGGTGACTCTGTCAAACCTGACAAAGGTGTTCGAGGGCAAGGCCGATCCTTCAGTGGATCAGATCGACCTGGAAATTGAGTCGGGGAAACTTACCGCTCTGCTCGGCCCGTCCGGATGCGGGAAGACCACAACCATGCGGATGATCGCGGGTCTGTTGCGGCCGACTTCTGGCGATATTCAATTTGATGGCAAGTCCATCCTGCATATCGCCCCTGAGCACCGGGGCGCAGTGATGGTATTCCAGAACTATCTGCTGTTCCCCTTCATGAACATCAGAGAGAACGTTGGCTTCGGCTTGAAGATGCGGGGCGTATCAAAGTCCGAAACGCAAGGCAGGGTGCGCGAAATGCTCGACCTAGTGCAGCTTCCGGACCATGACGACCGTTTGCCAAGTCAGCTTTCTGGAGGCCAGCAGCAACGCGTCGCGCTCGCTCGCGCACTCATAGTTCAGCCAAGTGTCTTGTTGCTGGATGAGCCGCTTAGCAATCTCGACGCGCACCTTCGCGATGAGATGCGGGAGTTGATCCGCCGGGTCCAGACCGAGTTGGGGATCACCACGATCTTCGTGACACACGATCAGGAAGAGGCCGCGGTTCTGGCTGACCGCATTGCACTGATTTTCCGCGGCAAGTTGCAGGCGTATGACTCGCCAGAGGCCTATTTCGAGCGACCAGCCAATCTTGAGATTGCCCGATTCTTCGGTGGAGTGAACTTCATTCCGGGTCACTATGACGGTGAGCGGATCAACACCCAGGTGGGCTCCTTTGCCGCGCCACACGCCGCGATAGCCAATGGGGATGCAGTCCTCACCATCAGGCCAGAGGCGGTTGATTTGGGTGTAGGCGGTGACAACTCGGTTGTCGGGACGATCCGTTCGCATGTTTATGCTGGCCGTTACGCTCGCTTCGTCATCGATCTTGATGGGATCGTGATCGAGGCCAGCGCAGATCCTTGGCGAGTCTCGGAGTTCGCAGATGGTGACAAAGTCTCGGTGCGATTCGACGCGAGCCAGATCTGGGTGATCGGCTCATCGGACCTGCCACGCACGAGTGGAGCCGGCACGGGCAGCGCAGAACTTTCAGGCGCGGCGTCCCCGCAGTTCCCATGATGAGCGCCCCGCAGCGTGGAGGTTTGGTTGCTGCGGGATGGGCAACTTATGCCCTCTACTACCTGGGTCGAGCCGGTGTACACACCATAGGGTCCTATGCGCGTCGCCGCCCTCTCCGGCATCCACCGCCAGGAGGCGTTCGACGGCCCGCCGCCCGACGTCTCGCTCATCGCGTACAAGTCCAACAAGGCG
>CAIWEX010000029.1 GCA_903911795.1 uncultured Schlesneria sp. | reverse complement strand
GTGGACTCTGTCGAGCATCACGCTACCGGTACACGATTCATTCAGTGCCATGAGTTGCAGTGAGGGACCGACAATGACGCCCGTTCGATCTGTTGGAACGGCCGCCAGGATTTGCTCACCGTTTTCCAGTGTCGCACCTGTCACCAGCAAATCTGCATGGAGTGCACCTGTTACCCAGGGGGCTTCACCTGTGACTTCGTACCCACCTGAAATCTCTTTTGCGATAACTGAGGGACGCGACCAATGTTGTCGCGACGTCGAAAGGTGCGAGATTCCTACGGTCGCAAGCGACCGACCCGAGCAGTGATCAGGCAGCAATCGGCGGCGAAGGAGTTCATTCGGGCTGTTTGCCAGTCGATGACAGGCGGCGTCTCGCTGCGTCAGAATGAATGCGGTGGTCAAACAGAGTCGCGACAACTCCATGTAGCCATCCAGCATTTGAGCAGTGCTGACGCCCTGCCCACCAAACTCGACAGGCAATCCCCACCGAAAGAGGCCCGCCTCGCGTACGGCGTTCAGCCGACCTATCGGCCACTCCCCCGTGGTCTCGGGGTCAGGGAATTCGGCTATCCGAGCAGCCAGGGATGCATCAATCAGTGGATTCATCCCACGCCTCGCAATAGTTCAGCAATGCTTTGGTTAACGTTTTACGCAACTTTGGATTAGTACCACATTTCCTCAAGAGATAGAATGACGCCGTCCCTCGAATGGCGTTGCTGAATTCTTGCGAAGTCTTGATCGATCACATCGATCGAACCCAGAATCCGAGCGAGAACGTGACAGTTCCAGAGTTTGTGCTGATTTAGTTATTTCAAGCGACCTGTAAATCAATGATAAGCTCAAACTTCCTGCATCTCGCTCGACGAATGCATCGACGACATGTCGCCAAGTCGATTGCATTGTTCTGGCTGTTGAGCGGGTGTACGAACCGGTCAAGCAGTGAATCGACGATTTACGACGGAGTAGAACTCAGGACAATCAATTCGCCGAAGGATTCACCGGTCCGATCACAATTCCAGCATATTCTCCGAATTGCATCGACAACCGATGGAGCAATGGATTTTGATGCAGAAGTCCATTCACAGGTTGAGCAATTGGTCAGTCAGATCAATGATCCGGCAGACTTGCGGGAACTTACAGTGCTCCTTCGGAAATATGACCATCAGGCTGATCACGATGGACGCTGCGCAGTTTGTGAACGGCTTGGCGAGGCTGTGGACATCTGCATCACCCGTCTCGCCGGACTGCAGTCCGACGCCTCGGCCAAGGAACTGGTTCGATTGCTGGCAGACGAATCACTTCACTGGGACGGAGTACCGTCGATGTGGTTAGGGCACAATATCACCCGCATGGGACCGATCGCTTTGCCTGCACTCAAGGCGGTCGCTGCTCACCCCTTCGTGGGTGAGAGAGTCAGATTGTATATCGACCTGATTGGTCGTAGCGAAGTTTACGGCCCGTAAACATTGCCCACTGAAATCTGACCGCTCCCCTACTTCCGATACTCAACCGTCACGTTCGTCCGAATCCCGCCGCGAGGCGTAAAGGCCCCGAGGATTGTCATGGATCGGGGCTGTGTCACTGCGACCAGATCGTCCAGGATCATATTCGTGACGTGCTCGTAAAAGGCACCGTGGTTGCGAAACAACTGCAGGTACATCTTCAGCGATTTCAATTCGTAGCAGACAGCATCGGGGACGTAGGTAATCGTCAAAGTTCCAAAGTCTGGCTGGCCGGTTTTCGGGCAGACGGACGTGAATTCAGGGCAGATCGTTTCGACCGAATAGTCGCGCTGAGGAAACGGGTTTGGAAACGTCTCGAGTGTCGAACGAAAATCAGTGGTCATGCTCGAATTCAATCAGAACAGGGACATCGGAAAAAAAGCAGCAATGCTATTCTTACTCGCGAACCTCGGCCGCAATCTGCACTGTCTCGCTACGTCGCGCGGGTTTGCTCAGGTGATCGGCAGAGATTTCGAGGTTCATTTGGGCGTCTGCTTCCGAGATTGCTTCCATAACGACTTCAAAGGCTGCCTGTTCCCTTGGACCGATTGTCGAAACCGGTGAAAAGACGATGGCATTTTCACGGACAGAATACTGGCTGCCGCGAACTTCAACCAATTTTAGTTCGCGCGGCAAGCGGATGCTCAGACTGACATTGTTGGCTGCGGCGCTGCCGTGGTTTTTCAGTTGAATCTTGGAGGTCAGGCGATCACCAACATTGATGGTACCGGTTCGGCTGACTGTTTCGATCTGCAGTTCTGGTCGACCGACAGCATCAACGGGCCAATTCACCAGGGCTGTGCTTCCTGCTGGCCCGGAAGCAGAGATTTTCAATTGCTGGGCTCCGGGGACTCGAGCGATCAGTTTGCTACTGACAGCCGTTTCCGCTCCAGGTGGCAAGGCTCCCAGGTCCCAGTGGATGGCTCGCTGGACAGGATCAAAGCGTCCGCCGTCCGAGGCTTCGACAAAATCCATACTGGCGGGAACGATTTCCGACAACCGAACCTGTTTGACCTGAGCATTCCCCTCGTTCTTGACGCTGTTGGTAAAGACGGCAGGACGATCTACGTAAATCTTTGTATTGCCCGATGGTGTCAGGACCAGTTGCTCGCCGATGACTTCGATGACAGATTCCAGTTCCTGAGTCATCTCGCCGTTTGTCAGAAGGGTCGCGCGATTGGTCGCTTTGCCGGGCTTGACGGCAGTGACCGACAGCACGATTTCACGCGTCTCACCCGGTGCCAGCTTTCCGATCGGGCATTCAATGTCAGACGATGCTTCGTGCTTTAGACCCGCTGGGACCAGGTCTCGCACAGAAAGGTTCGATGCCGCCGCAGTTCCTGTGTTCTTCAGGGTGAACGTCAATTCAATCGTTTCGCCCATGCGAGCCTGGCGTGGAGCTTTGACATCGAAAGACAATTGCGGTGCTGCAATCTGGATTTCGGCGGCAACTTCCGTGGCAAAGCTGACTCGAGCCAGGCTGCCGATGGGACCTTCCTGACGAGGGATGACTCGAATGGAGATTTTTTTCTCTTCATTCGGTCGTAGGGTTCCAATCTTCCAGATGAGTTTCTTGTCGATAATTTCTGCTCGGGGCGCGGTCCCGTCGAGTTCTGTCCCCTTGGGGATTCGATCTTCGACGATGACCTGAGTGGCATCGATGCCACCGACATTCTTGACGATGACCGAATAGACCAGCTTTTCACCCAGAGTTGCTTGTTGTGGCGCGATTTTTTCAATCGTCACGCGGGCTTGCTGAACACCACGTGGAGAAGTTCGATCGACGGTACCATCACCAATGAAATCGCTGTCAACCGGATCCGGCAATCGGTTTGGGTTGGGATTGCGTTCAGGAAGTGGCCGACGATCAGGAGCGGGTTCGCGGACTGGGATTGGCTCAGGTGACCGATCAGGAGCGGCTTTTGGCACGTTCTTGACCGCCGGGGGAGCTTCTGGGAATTCATCCAGCGGAACTTCTGTGGGAAGTTTTGGCAACTTCGGCTCGGACCGCGTTGGCGTCGGTTCTGGAAGCCCAAGTTCAGGATCGACATCTTGAACTCGCCCTGGCTTTTTATTCACAGGGGGGGCTGGAGGAAATGGCGGCGTTGGCTCTTCAGTTGGTAGAGGGAGTTCCGGTTGTTTCGTTGGAGGCGATTTGTGTTCGTCCGGCCCGACGCCAAAATCTGACGGCGCGGGAAGTTCATTTTCTTTTTTGGGGGCTGGAAGAGGATCGGATTTCGGTTCAGCTTCCGGGAAATCGAGCGGAAGTTCCTTTGCGGGGGTTGCTGGAACTGTGTTTTCCTGGAACGGGTCAGTCGACGTCGCCGGAACTTCCTTAGAGGGGACCTCGGGGGTCGCTTCTACAGTTTCTGGTGGCGTCGGTTCGGTGGCAAACGGGTCGTTCGATTCCGTAGGAGCGGACGGTTCGCCTTCGGTAGCACGGGCCTGGCGGACGAACGGCTTGATCGCGCCCGGAAGAAATTTGGATGCGGCCGTCCCCGTTTTGGCCTTCAAAACTTCGGCTTCGAGGGCATCCAAGTCGTCAGGAAGCCGGGCCGGTTTGCCGCCGTCGACAGTTTCGGTCTTGGAATCTTCGAATTCCGCACGAAAGTCCACGCCAGGGCCTGTTGGCGTTTTCTCGGTGTTATCGTCGGCCGGTGGCGCGAGCTTTTTGGGGACAGGTTCCTTGTCGTTTGCCGACAGGCTAACGGCGTCCAGCGACTTCGTATCAAACGGATCTGCATCAGGAGGTTCGGTGGATGTCACCGCTTCCTCGGGGGCTGCAGCACTTAACGGATCAGCAGCGAGCGGATCCGTACCGGGGACCTCGGGATCGGCAGGATCACTCGCAGTGATTGCCGTTTTATCCATTCCCTGTTGTGCCTGGTAAACCGCGACCAAGCCCACGCCGATGACTCCCGTCATCGCCGCCAGTTTCCATAATCCGCTAATTAGCATGGGAATCCCTTCCCCGACGGCCCCCAACGAACGATCAAGTCACCGCACGGCAACTTTCTTTCCACCGACAATTCGCCCGACTATCGGAACAGCCTCGTGCCACTTTCCGATGCAAATACCAGTGGAGAATAAGGTCTCTACCAGAAATCCCAGATTTCGAAAAGAGAATCTTGCAAGAATCGGCAGGGACTGCCGATTCGGCCCAGGGAAATCGCGGTTGACGAGAAGCAGAGAAACGGGTGCCGTGGTTGTTTGTGTGGCAAATAAGCGATGGGGTACTAAGGGTGCCACGATCTTAGAGTCTTCGACAAGGTCGTGCAGGATTTCGTTTTCAGAGCGTTTGTCACCCGGTCTTGCGGCCCAAGTGGGCCAGCAGTTCCCCCAGCCAGGGCCTTTCGGCGCCCTTCGGCCTTGGGAAACTCATCGAAAGGAACGACCGGCCCTTCAGGCCTCACAAGATTTTGGTGGGATCGATTCCAGGGCCGAAGGGCCCTGGCTGGGTGAACTACTGGCCCTTTGGGCCGCAGACCATGGCTGAACCTGCTGAAAATTGCATTCTGCGATGTGTAGATACCATTGCGCCGAGACGGTGGCACCCATTTCCCATGACCATCGTTTGTAAAAAATTGCATCGCAACGCCACAATTCAGAATGTGTTGCAGCATTGGCTTTTGATAACGATGTCGATGGTCAATCTCCTTTGTCTGTGGCTGCACCACGATTCCGCAACCTCCGACCCTAAAGAGCAGCCCATGCTTGGTATATCGTACAATCGCTTGGCGACACTCCTTCTGCTGACTGGGTTTGCCGGTCCGTTGATGGCCGATGATTACATCCCCAAGCCCGGGCAGTTTCCCGCGGCTGGCACAGGAACGTACCTGGCCGGTGAACTGGTGCTGATTGACACTGTCAATCGCCGAGGCAGCATCCGCCTGGATGGCAACGAGCCGCATGACCGTTATCAAAGCGGCGCTTTGCATCATTTTGCGATGCTTCCCTACGGACTGATTTCCTACAACGGTGCCCCAGCTGAACTGCGTGACATTCCGATTGGAACTCACGTTCATGGCTACTTCTATGTCCCTCCCGTTGGTGAAGAGGCCACGATCCCGCCGCTTCCCAAAGATATGGAACGGTACCAGGTCAAGCAGAACCATGCTGTTTCGCTGGAAGATGATTTCAGCTTTTACCAGCGCCGCGAACAAAACTGGAAAGTGGTCTCGATCGATATCCGCAAAGGCAAGATCAACGTCAGTCCTACGGGGCAAATGGCCAAGGATGGAATTAATACGCCATACATGTTCGATATCGACGACCTCACCAAGGTGTGGAAAGGTCGAACTCTGGTTGATCTGACGGAAATCGCGCCAGATCAAGTTGTCCAATTCAATCTCGGCTGGTCTCCAGGCTGGCGAGACAGGGAATTCAATGTTGCAGAAATTTGGCTGGATGAGGCGAGTCGGACATCTGCGACAGATCTGCAGCGTCGACGGCATGTGAAGTATCAGAAGCAACGCTGGTTGCCGGGCTGGATCGATTCCGTCGAAGACAACGATTTCGGCGGGGGAACGGTGACCATCACATTGTTTGGCGGGATGGACCCTTCACTGTATGCCGAATTGAAAGCGACGCAGGATAAAGGCTACGGAGTGGCAGTGGCTGAAAAGTCGTTGCGGACGTGGTTTCATCGCAGTGACAAAAAGATCGGTCAAGTCGTGGAATGGAAGGAGACCGAAAACCCGCCACCTGGAAGCAGCGGCATTCATGTCCGGATGAAGTTTGCCGAACTGCTGGACGGATATCGTCCGGGACGAACCGTGCGGGTGAAGTGTCACGACTGGCTGTTTGTAACGATGCCATCCGAGGAACGAATCAAGACAGTCGAAGAACAACAGCGATCGACCATTTTCAGTCTGCCGTAATTTTTGGGCGAAACAAGCGTAAGAGTGAAACACGTAATGGATAGGTCGGATACCGAATGGCAAATGAACTCATCAGCCGGAACGCGCTAGCGTCCGGTTCGGTCGGTTTGGAGAGCATGGAGGGCATGGAGGGCATGGACTGAAAGAGAAAGTCAATCCGG
>CAIWEX010000028.1 GCA_903911795.1 uncultured Schlesneria sp. | reverse complement strand
GCCAATACTACAAGTGATGAAAGTGGGTGCCACAGGAGGAACCGGCTCGTTCACAACCACTGCCGTTGCGATCGGAGCGGCTGCGTGTACATTGCAGGAACTTGAGTGTGAAGCGACGTCTCGCCCCGAATTGGCTGACATCATCCAGGTACTTTCCGACCAGTTGTTGAAGGTGCGTTCGGAACTGATGACTGCCGCCGAAACACCGTTGGCCCCCGACGACCTCAAAGCAACGGCGGAAGGTCTGCGTCTGCGAGCCAATTCCCTGATCGCGCGGGCTGCTCAGGCGTATGTCAGCAGTGCCAAGGGCGCCGGATTCGTACGCGGACATCTGGCGGAACGATTCTTGAGGCAATCGATGTTCTTCCAGGTCTGGTCCTGCCCCCCAGCGGTCACTCAAGAACGATTGTCAGAACTCAAACGGCCCCCCAAATTGTGAATTTGGTGCGAAAACCAAAATTCAGCGGTGGTTTCATAAGAAACCCGGGTTCGGCACATCCTTGCGAAACGGCCGATCACGGGGCCGAACGTCATAGTGTGATGAACCTGAACCGATTTTGACGATGAATTCAGGAAGGCGGCGATTCCGGAGATTTCCGGCCGAACCGACGCGAATCACGGACGATTCACAAAAGGACGCGGCGAATGGATTTGGGGTATTGGGGCTTTTCGCGCTGGCCATTTCAGCGACACCAGGGGCAAACGGGTGTCGATGTCGGAGCGTCCTATCATGAGGCTCAAGCACGTCTGATGTTTCTGATCGACGACCACCGTCGTTGTGGACTGCTGACAGGCGAGCCGGGAACCGGCAAATCTCGCCTGTTTCGCCAGATCGCTCGCTACGCTCAGCGTCAGGGAAACGTCTGCGTCCAGATCGATATGACCGGGATCACTGCCGACGAATTGGTTTGGCGAATCGCTGATCAACTTCTGACAGACTGCAATGATCAGACAAACGCTCCTCAATCTTGGTCTCTTGTGCAGAGGTCTCTGGCGAGTTTGGCGATTACAAAACGAGCTATCGTCGTGTTGCTCGAACACGTCGACTCGGGAAACAAGGACTGCCTGGTAGCAATCCGGCGGTTAATGAACCTGGCCGATTCTCAACGAGTGCAACTGACGGTCCTGCTGACATCACGTTCGACGAACTCCGCCAGCGAAATCTGGGACGAGATCGATCTGCAGGTGGAACTGGAAGCATGGACATCCGTTGAGACATCGAAGTTCGTCGAACAATCGCTGATTGCCAGTGGAGCCACAACCCAGATCTTTACGGACGAAGCCCTAGCCACAATCTATGAGGTGACACAGGGTATCCCTGGAGAAGTGATCCGGATCTGCGACCTCGTCCTATTGGCTGCCATGGGAGACAATCGGCAGCAGATCGACTGTGCGATGGTCACGGACGCCGCCATCGAACTGGTTCCTTCCAGGCCACTGGAATTCCAATCCGTTCGCCGATAGCTAACGTCGACAGCGGTTGTGAATTTACCCCTCGATGTTCCGTGACATGTGTAACGATCGCGGGGTGGCCCAGCGTTGCTTCAAGCTGGGTGCGCAGCACAAGAAACCTCAAGCCGAGCGTCCATCCAGTAGGCGCGTCGAACTTTGTTCGACGTCGGCCTGAAGTTTCTTGGACCTACGGGCCCGGCT
>CAIWEX010000027.1 GCA_903911795.1 uncultured Schlesneria sp. | reverse complement strand
TTGAAAAAGCCGATTGCCCTGCGTTTGCAGGGCGTCACAGATGACAATTGCATTCGATGTTGTCAAACTGGTTGGTCCACAACTGTGAAGTTGAGACCGTGAAGTTGAGTTGGCAACGTGATCCACAAGGACTCCTCAATGAAGATGAAATCGCTGTTTCTGGTTTTTGCGGTGATTGCTGCGGCTGTCACAGCCTCGGCTCAGGATCTTGAACTCAAAAAAGGGGACCATATCTGCATCATCGGCAATACCCTCGCCGAGCGGATGCAGCATGATGGCTGGCTGGAAACCTTGATCCACGGGAGGTTTGCGAGCCATGAACTGGTGTTTCGCAATATGGGCTACAGTGGCGATGAAATTGATGGCTACAAGAATCCCAACCATCGCATGCGGTCGATGTCTTTCGGATCGCAGGATGAATGGCTGGCCGGAGTCGGCCCCTGTCCGCAGCCTCAGAAGCTGTCGCCCCGCGACGAAGGAAAAGTCCGCGAAAACCGTTTCGAACTGACGAACACTCGGGCAGACGTCGTCTTCGCGTTTTACGGCTACAACGAATCGTGGGCTGGCGACGCTGGCTTACCCGCGTTCAAGAAGAATGTCGAAGAGTTCATCAAGCACACGCTGGCTCAAAAATACAACGGCAAGTCCGCACCGAAGCTGGTACTGTTCTCGCCCATCGCCCATGAATACATCGATACCCCAAATCTCCCCTCCAAGGCGGACGTTGACGCGTCGAATGCCCGCTTGAAGGCGTATTCCGCCGCGATGGGTGAAGTCGCCAAGGCCAACGGCGCCCAGTATGTGGATATCTTCACGCCGACGGCTGAAATGTTTGGCAAAGGGGCTCCGCATACGATCAACGGTGTTCACCTGAACCCCAGTGGCGAGCGGATTGTTGCTGCGATTGCCGAGCGAGGTCTGTTCCCCAACGGTCCGATGTTCAAGCGCGACGGTGCCGCTCTCGAACGGTTGCTGGCCACGGTGAAGGATAAGAACTTCTACTGGTTCAATCGTTATCGAGTCACCGATGGATATTCGACCTACGGTGAACGAGCCTTCTTGAAGTTCGCGGAAGGCCCCGGCGGATACGGGAATGGACTGTCAAACTACTCGGTCGGACAGCGTGAACTCGACGTGCTGGATACCCTCACTTCAAACCGTGACAAGGTGATTTGGGAAGCGGCCCAAGGGGAAACCGTCAAAGCCGACGACACCAAGTTGCCGGAATTCATTCCGGTGATTTCCAACAAGCCCGGGACGCTGCCCGACGGCAAACACCTGTTCCTGTCAGGACAGGAAGCGATCACGAAGATGACCGTTCATAAGAACATGAAGGTCGAACTCTTCGCCGACGAAACGATGTTTCCAGAACTGGTCAAGCCCGTGCAGATGGCGTTTGACACCAAGGGCCGACTGTGGGTTGCCTGCTGGCGCACCTATCCTCACTGGAAGCCGACCGAAAAGATGGACGATCGGTTGCTGATTCTAGAAGACACCAACAACGACGGCAAAGCCGACAAGTGCACCGAGTTTGCTGGAGACATTCACAACCCGACTGGCTTCGAATTCTGGAATGGTGGTGTGTTGGTTGCCCAGGGACCAGACCTGCTGTTCCTGAAAGACACCAACGGTGATGACAAGTATGACATCAAGGAACGGGTCGTTCACGGGTTCGATACCGCCGACACGCACCATACCATCAACAGCTTTGCTCTCGATCCCGGAGGATCGATGTACATGCAGGAAGGGACCTTCCACCACTCGCAAATTGAAACCCCGTGGGGAGCTCCCCGACGCGTGGCGAACGGTGCGGTCTTCCGCTATGAGCCTCGTACCCAGAAGACGGACGTCTACGTGTCGTTCGGGTTTGCTAATCCGCACGGACACATCTTCGACGGCTGGGGCCGCGACATTGTCTGGGACGGAACCGGATCACAGCCTTATCATGGCCTGCTCTTTTCCGGGGATCTCGACTACCCCAACAAGCATGGTCGACCACCTCAGGTCTATCAGCAGCGCACGCGCCCCTGCTCGGGAACGGAAGTTCTCAGCAGCAGCCATTTCCCGGAAGAATTTCGTGGAAACATCCTCGTCAACAACGTGATCGGTTTCCAGGGGATCCTGCAGTACAAGCCACAGGACAAGGAATCGAGTCTTGCGGCGGTCGAAGTCGATCCGATCGTCTTCTCGTCCGATCCAAATTTCCGCCCAGGGGATGTCGAAGTCGGGCCAGACGGGGCGATCTACTTCACCGACTGGCAGAATCCAATCATCGGCCATATGCAGCACAACCTGCGAGATCCCAGCCGCGATCATGATCATGGTCGCGTCTACCGCGTTCGCTATGAAGGACGTGAACTGTTGAAACCCGTCGCTGTTGCAGGACAGCCCATTGAAAAGCTGCTCGATCTGCTCAAGCATGTCGACAATCGGACTCGGCACCTGGCACGCGTCGAATTGTCGGGCCGTCCGACCAATGAAGTGATTCCCGCCGCCAAGAAGTGGATCGCTGCACTCGATACAGGCAGCGCCAGCTACGAACACCACGTTCTGGAAGGTCTGTGGCTGCACCAGAATCACAACTCGGTCGACGTCGACCTGTTGAAGAAGGTCCTTCGTTCCCCCGAACCGAAGGCCCGAGCTGCGGCAACGCGAGTTCTGACCTACTGGCGTGATCGAGTTCCACAGCCACTGGACCTGTTCAGTGCTCAGGTGAATGACGAGAACGGTGCTGTCCGACTGCACGCAATCTGGGGCTTGAGCTACTTCACCGGTAAAGATGCTGCCAAGGCGAGTGAAGTCGTGGTTGAATCGTTGATTCATCCGCAGGATGGATACCTGAAGTTTCAGCTTGATGAAACGACGAAGACGCTCGATCGACGGAAGAAGTAATCAGTTTGATTGACACGTTGGAGTTCAGGTTTGCCCCTGAACTCCAACTTTGTTTTGCAGGAGTGTTCGAGAATGAGATTTGTTCTGCGAGCGCTGTCGCTCGTTGCCGTTGCGGTCGCTCTGAATTCGTTTTCATATCTCGGCGCGGAAGAAGTCGAGAGTGCGGTGGGGCCGTTGATGAAGTTGTTCCAGAGCGGACGACTTCCTGCTGAACGACAGTCGGCCGTCGTCGAAATGATCTGTAATCGAGGCAATTCGAACGATCTGAAAGTGGTTTTTGAGAAGGCAATTCAGCCTGAAGGATTTGCCCCCGACCTGCGACAAAAGTCGTTGCAGTGGTTGACCGATGCTGCAATCACACGCAAGGTAAAACCTGCGGGGGAACTTGCGGCGCTTGAGAAGCTGGTTGTCGGTGCCGACGCCGTCAAGAACCCGGCTCTCCAGCAGGCAGCAATCAAGCTGGCCTCCACCTGGAAAGATGCCGCAATCTCGCCTGCGCTGCAGTCGCTCGCCTTCGATGCGAAGGCCTCACCAGAACTACGTGCCGTCGCGATCGATGGGCTGGTTGCAATCGGAGACGCATCCTCCAAAACGACGCTTGCAAAGCTCGTTGGCAAGGAATCGCCCCTGTCCATTCGGATGCAGGCTGCGGCCGGGCTGTCGGGACTCGATCTGCCACAGGCCAGCAAGGCTGCCGCAGCAATCCTGGCAGACGCGAACCCCAAGGATGAACCCGACGACATGCTGGCAGCGTTTCTTGATCGGAAAGGTGGGGCCGATGAACTCGCCAAAGCCATTTCCACTCAGAAGCTGGTTCCCGATGTGGCCAAGCGGTCACTCCGTTACATGTATTCCGTGGGGCGTAGCGATGCGTCTCTTTCGGATGTGCTGAGCAAGGCTGCGGGAATCGCCGCCGATGCGCCGCCGCCCACTGCCGAAGAAGTCGCCAAAATCGCTGCCGACGTGATCGCCAAAGGTGATCCGGCACGTGGCGAAAAAATCTTTCGCCGGAAAGACCTGAACTGCATGAAATGCCACAGCATCACGCGGGCCGGGGGGCAGGTTGGCCCGGATCTGAGTGCTGTTGGTGGGACGTCGCCAGTCGATTACGTGCTCAACTCCATTCTCAATCCAAACCTCGCCGTGAAGGAGCAATACATCACGCGAATTTTCGCTCTCGACAGCGGCAAGGTCCTGACCGGAGTGGTGATTGATCGCGATGATGTTCGCGTTAACATCCGAGACGCCAATGGAAACACGGTCAAAATCCCGACAGCCGATATCGAAGAAGAGGTCGAAGGAAAGTCACTGATGCCGCAGGGGCTGACCAAGTTCCTGACGCGCGACGAACTCCTCGATCTGGCGAAGTTTGTCTCTGAACTCGGCAAACCGGGAGCGTATGCAGTTCAACAGGGAAAGGTGATCCAACGGTGGCGAGTCTTGCGGCAGCCTGCGTCGGAACTGACAGCCGATGTCCCTCACCTCGAACATATCCGCCAATTTGTGCTGGGGAGTCAACCAGCCGAATGGGGTTCTGCATATGCTCAGGTGGCTGGAACACTTCCACTGGATGAGCTTCGACCGGGCGACAAGCCTGTGGTGTTAATCCTGCAGGGTGAAATCAATGTCAGTGCTGACGGTAAGGCGAAGATCAAGATTGCCTCGACCGAACCGCTGCAGTCGTGGTTCGATGCCGAAGCGTTTGACACCAGGAAGGAATACGATGTTGAACTGACGTCAGGTCGACATGTGATCACTGTTCGCGTCGAAGTTTCAGCACGCGAACAGCCAACGCTTCGAGTCGAATTGACCACTCCGAACGAATCTTCAGCCAACTATGAAGTGATCGGTGGTCCATGAGGATTTGCGAGATCGTTTGGCACTGGGAAGCCTGCAGGTAAACGTACTGTAGCCGAACTCGTGAGAGTTCGGTGATATGCTGAAAATCTGAATTCTTACGAATTCAGCTACGAAGATCGCTTTTGGTATCGAGTGCCGGGCGACCATAGTCAATCAAAGGCCTTGCCATGCTTACAGCCGGAGTTGCACGGACCTGCCTGACCCCGTTCTGGGGCGTGGAACTGACCGGTTGGGGATATTACATCGAACGTCGGTGGCAGCGTGTTCATGATGATTTGAATGCGACGGCCCTCGTCGTCGACGATGGGCAGTGTCAGGCGATCCTGTTGACGCTGGACCTGATGGTCATTGACGCGGCATTCACGCGTTTGACACGAGAGCGAATCACACACGAAACAGGAATCCCGCCGGAAGCGATTCTGCTGACATGCTCGCACAGCCACAATGCGCCAGCAGCCGGCGGGTTGCTCGGCGTTGGTGAATGTGATCCGGTTTACGAGGACTGGGCGAGTCGTCAAGCTGCGACCGCGGCCATCCTGGCGTGGAAAAATCGCCAGCCTGCAATTCTCAGTACATCGCACGGGGAACTGGTCGGACATTCGTTCAATCGAACACGGCCCGGCGGACTGATTGACAGGTCGGTGACCACCCTGAAAGTTTCTGCTCAGGAAGGAACCCCGATCGCGTTTGTCGTCAACTTTGGTGCACATCCGACTGTCACGACCGACTGGCGGCCATTCGATGTTTCACGCGATTTGCCCGGTGAAGTCTGTGATCTGATCGAACAGTCGCTGCCGGGTGTGATCGCCATGTACGTGCAGGGAGCCTGCGGAGATGTCAATTTCCTGCGCGAGTACATCGATGAACTACGCCATCACGAACCGGCCCGTCTGATTGCTTCAGTCGCGCTCGAAACTCAGTTTGACCCGGCACCGATGCATTCGCGACAGGTCAGCTTTGCCAGTGAGATCGCCAGACTGCCAACGCGTCGATGGAGCAGAGAGGAAATTCAGCGAGATCGGGACGAAGCGGAACAGCGAATCAGGACTCGCGAGGCTTCGAACTGGCGGGAAACGATTGGGCGATCGATGACCAACCGGCCGGATGACATGGTCAATCGCCACGGCGGGGACGAGGTCAAAGCGGTCATGGCGATGGCCAGATTTCACATCGAGTGGACTGACAAGATCCTGGCGGACCTGGAAACGCGGCCGGAATTCCTGGAGACCGAAGTTCAATCACTTCGGTTCGGCGATCTGTATATCACGTCGAATTCGTCAGAGTTCTTCACTCCATTTGCACTCGACATTCGCCGACAGAGCCATGTTCCCGAATTGATGATCGCCTGTTACTCAAACGGTCGGATTGGCTACCTGCCAGATGCTCACGATATCCAGGCACTCAGTTACGCCGGGTATCAATCCCCCAAGTACTGCAACCAGTTTCCGTTCACCGAAGAATCCGGACCGGAAATGTGTGCGGCCATGCTGAGAACGCTTGAACGGTGTCGTTGACCTGACGTGCAGTCGGTTGGCCCCTTCAATGTTTTCGTTCCCATCCCACGCTGACGACGTTCGACTCGATACCAATCCGCGTAACAAGTTCATCCAGTGAATGGTCTTGTCGCTGACTGGAATAAATGTCGACGACCACCGCTGACATTCCTTCCTGTTCGGCACTGCGGGTGGCAATTCCGTGAATCGCCATATTGGATATTGAACTGACGTGCCGCAGAAAGATCGTTCGGATGACTGCTGCCTGATCGCTCTCGCAGACCACCTTTACCTGATAGACCATTTCGACATCGACCGATGTCATCGTGCGGGTATTCAAGAACTTGTCGAGTGGGCGCATTCCCAGATTTGTAGCGATGACTGCGATTGTCCCGATCAAGCCATGCCATGGGAATCCAGAACCGGTTAGTGTCCCAATCGCCGCACTGCACCAAAGGGTCGCCGCCGTATTCATTCCACGAACGTTGAGTCCTTCCCGGAGGATGACCCCGCCCCCCAGAAAACCGATCCCGCTGACGACTTGACCGGCAATCCGCGTCTGACTCCCCTCATGGTCAATCAATTGCGACAGCGAAACAAACAGAGCTGCCCCAACGCAAACCAGAGCGTTCGTGCGCAGGCCAGCCGGATGCTGCCCGAACTGACGTTCCAGTCCAATCATGCCCCCCATGACCAGGGCCGCAATGATATTCAGGATAAACAACGTCATTCAGCGACCTCGCAGTGCATCTTGTTCGATGGCAGAGTCTATCTTGCAGGCAGTCCCGTTGCGAGCCTCATCTCGACTAGGAAATTTTGAAACGCAGAGAGCGC
>CAIWEX010000026.1 GCA_903911795.1 uncultured Schlesneria sp. | reverse complement strand
GTTGCCAGACAATGATGGCATTGACCTTGCTGCTGGGGATGCAAATCGATTTCTCGACCTCCGTCACCGCAAAGGCGATGAACTGGTTCACAATTTTGATTCTGATCCATAATGTTTTCGCTGCGACGATGGACGTGGCAATCGACGCTCTGGCAGTCTCGACTGTTCCTTCAGGCGAGCGAGGAGCTGCTAACGGTTTAATGTTCGCTGGTGCGTACCTGGGAAACGCATTGGGAGGTTCTGGAATCCTGTTTCTGCTACCGTATGTTTCACTGTCGGTCTCCTTTCTGATTGTCGTTACCGCGATCCTGCTTGTCGTAGCGCTCATCTCTGTTCGATTGATTGAATCCACAGTGGAGACTGCCGCGGAATCCGTTGTGATCGAAGAGAGTGGCCACGTGAGACGTGGATTCACCGAGGAATTCGTGCTGTACCTGTGGACGCTCTGGAAAGCCTGCCTTTGCTCAAGAAACGCCGTCGCAGGCTTGTGTTTCGCGCTGCTCCCCGTCGGAGCCTATGGGTTGGGGTTGGCACTGCAATCCAATTTGGCGGTTGAACTGGGGCTGGATAAATCCAACATCGCGTGGCTCAGCCTGGCCTCGACCGTCGTCGCCGCCGCAGGTTGTGTGCTGGGGGGACATCTTTCAGATCGCTGGGGCCGACGTCGCATGCTCGGCATCTATGCAGTACTGACGACCATTCCGACGGTCTGGCTCGCCTATCAACTTCATCGCCACGGCTGGATCATGCCATCAAAGATCTCGGACAGCGTTTCGAAAACTGTCCCTGCGGGACTGGTGCTCAGCCTGTGGATTGCCGCGGTCAGCTACAATTTTGTGCACGGTTTGATGTACGGCACCCGTACGGCAATGTTCATGGACCTGTGTCAGTCCGAAATTGCTGCGACACAGTTTACGGCGTATATGTCGCTGATGAATCTGGCGATTTCGTATTCCGCGTTCTGGCAGGGGCATTCTGCGGAACGGTGGGGTTACCCGACGACGCTGATACTGGACGCAATCTTGGGATGTACCTGCATTATT
This sequence comes from uncultured Schlesneria sp., assembly GCA_903911795.1. GTDB lineage: Bacteria > Planctomycetota > Planctomycetia > Planctomycetales > Planctomycetaceae > Schlesneria. The sequence goes on along the minus strand of CAIWEX010000026.1, from coordinate 2,939 downwards.
CCCTTGGCGTGTATGAACAGTTCAAAACAACCGGTCGGCAGCATTGCTTCAGGGGATTCCCAGATCTGACGGCATCTGAGTTGCCATGCAGGAACTGAATGAAGACTTGACGCTACACCACGACTCGTGAAATCCTGTATGATGTATTGCCGACAGATATCAGCAAACGAGTAAACGTCTGTCTTTTCAGATGCGGATGACTGAGGAAATCAGAGATGCCACTTTATGAATACGCGGTCGTGAATCCAGACGGATCGCACGGGGAAACCATTGAAGTCCTGCAGCGGTTGGGTGATCCTCCACTCAAAAAGCATCCAGAAAGCGGACTTCCCGTGGAACGACTCATTTCTGCAGCGAGTGTTCCACGTCCCCCGGCCGAGCGAATCAAGGGTGACATCAGCAATAAGAGTTTGGAACGCCAGGGTTTTACCAAGTACCAGAAAACCACTACAGGAACCTATGAAAAGATTCTGGGTGACGGCCCAGACCTGATTCGTAAAGACGACCACGTTTAACACGTCTGTGCCAGACACGTTGAACATTTCGAATTGACGTACTCACGAAATCCATCGTCCGACCCCGAAACCGTCTTGGTGACGCACTATTTGAAACCTGACGACTGACGCCAATCAAGAATCGTTCCGGCGGATCGGCGTTCCATTGGAAACCCGTCGCCCGACGCCAACTAAAAAGGAGGGATGGTGGCTGGAAAGAATTTGGCGGATCCGACGGCATTGGCGAAGATTGGCGGGTTGGAGGTTGTTGCCAAGCTGCTCGTAGAAGGGTACATGATCGGGCAGCACAAGAGTCCGTTCAAAGGTTCGTCTGTTGAATTCGTCGAGCATCGTCAGTACTACCCTGGAGACGAAATCAAGCACATCGACTGGCGTGCGTTTGGGAAGACGGGGAATTATTACGTCAAAGAGTACGAGGAAGAAACGAATCTTCGGTCGTACCTGATGGTCGACTGCTCCGGCAGCATGGCCTATCAGGGGGCAACGATTTCCAAGTTCAATTATGCGAGGCAATTGGCGGCAGCGCTGGCGTACCTGCTGCTCAGCCAGCGAGATGCCTGCGGGCTGATGACGTTTGATACGAAGATCGCAGATCGCTGGGACCCCTCGACAAACCGACAATCATTTCAACAGATCATCAGTTTGCTGGAAGCTCGAAGACCCGGTCGTGAAACGCAACTCTCCGAAGTCTTTCCCTTGATTCTGCCGACGCTGAAGCGACGTAGTTTGATCTTTTTCATCAGCGACTGTTTTGATCGACTGGAACCTCTGACCGCGGCACTGCGATTATTTCGTGCAGCCCGACATGAAGTCGTTCTGTTTCAGGTTGTGGCTCCTGAAGAGGAGGAATTTACGTTCAAGCAGCCGACTCAGTTCCGCAGTCTGGAACGAGCCGGGCACAACGTTTTGGCGGATCCATATCGGCTGCGCAAGCAGTATCTCGACAAGTACAACCGCTTCTGTGCGGACCTCGCCCGGGAGTGCGGTAATGCAGGGGTTGAGTATTTGAAACTGCGGACCGATTCACCGTACGAAAAGGCCCTTGGCGCGTTTCTGGATATGCGAGTCCGCCGGATGGGGCGAGGTTGAAGTCACGCGACTGGCTTATTCGCGGTTAGCAATTTGTTTGAGTCGTTCTGCCAACCGGTACCCTGCGAGAACAACGCGTCGCCGGGCGATCTTGTTGGACTCGGCCTCCACACCAACGGGAAGCACGGGAATGGCGTCGGCAGTGACTTTGCGACGGTCATAATCGTCGGATTTGGCGAACTCCAACTTGCCTTCGCGATAGACATTAGTTTTGGCGATCTCGTAGCCCTCAGCTGCCCAGTCGCGAAAGTGGCGATTTCGACTGAATTCTGGGAGATGATTCGGGGCATGGTGAGGATCATGAGTTAACACTTCGGCAAGATCACGAACTGTGGGTAAATGGGAGTCTGTTCCCAGACGATCGTCCCAGAAAGCGTGGAGCTTGTATGGCGGCCCGCCGATGTGGGCTCGAATCATCACCATGTTTCCTCCCAGGTCTGAATGGGCTCCGGTTGGAAAAAGCTCTTCGTCGACCAACGTGGTTGTATGAAGCGGTTGATGCAGATCCCCAATCAGGTGAAACAGCCAGCAAAGCCGAACGGCGCGATTCTGCGGTGCAGTTAGTTCCGTTTCGCGACCGGGATCATCAAACGCGTGATCGGTCAGAGTTCGCATCGACAACTCGAGTTGTTCCAGAATATGCGTCGCATTGACTCCTTCGCCAACGATCGGGTTCGCGGGGAGTGTGGACTCGGTCTGTCCGGCTCGATAGGCAAAATTGACATAGTGCCAGGGGCCACGGTGAAAGCGGTGAGTTGGATGAGTTGCAATTTCATCACGCGGCAGATTGCGAGGCGGACGAACGTAGTCAGGCCACGTAGAAGCACGCAGGAATGCCCACTCCTCCACAGAGGCGTCTGCTGGTTGTGATTTCGCCAGGTACTGATCGAAGTGCGGATGCTCACGCAACATCGCGCTGATGGAATGACGTTCGGCGTCAGAGAGTCTTTCCCAGGCAATTCGAGCGATCGTCTGGTGTCCGGCGTCGTTCCAGGCGAACGCATTTGGGCCGAACATCGAATGAACCAATACCAGAAAAATCAGTTGAATCAATCGGCTGCGCATGCCAGGAGTCTCCACTTAGGTTTCGAAACGAAACGACATGACAGAAGCGGGGAGTTAGGAATCGGTGAAGCTTACGTGAATTGTGACAATTTTTTCGAGGCTTGTCGTTGAAGCCGGTAGTCCAGAATCGCGTTATCGTCGTGGTTCACTCCGCGAACCAACGCTTCTTTGATAGGTGAGACGTTCACAGCCTATCCGCCTGGGTGGCGGGGTCTGACCAAGGGGAAGGCCCCGAGACGGAGGGCACGCTCAAACTTTCAGGGGCATCCG
>CAIWEX010000025.1 GCA_903911795.1 uncultured Schlesneria sp. | reverse complement strand
CGAAAGGTGACCTGCTCCAGTGTCAGTTCAAACTCGCCGAAGCCGCGACAATCTACCGTGAAGCCCTGCGCGTGCAACCAGGACTCGAGCGAGCCCTGGCGTCGGCCCAGCTCTGTGACGAGTTGCTTGCGGCGAAACCGAACGATGACGGCAAACTCACCCGAGAAAGCATGGCGAAGCTTCATCTCGCGATGCAGCGGCAGCAGCGCCCAGCCGCTGAGCTGATGCCTGTGGCTCGACAGTTGGGTCAGGAGAACAAACATCTCGTCGAATACTGGCTCGCGCGGCTCAAAGACCTCCCGGTGTCCGGCGAAAGGTCGCTCGAGGAACGCCTCACCGTGCGCGATGACGGTCGGCTCGCACTCGACCTCAGCGACACCAAAGTGCTCGACCTGGCTCCGCTCTCCAGTGCTCCGCTCGCAGCGCTGAATCTTTCCCAATGCCGGGAGCTGGCCGATCTCTCCCGCTTGCGCGGGCTTGAATTGATGGAATTGAATATCAGCGAAACGAGCGTGGTTGATCTCACTCCGCTGAGTGAAATGTTGACGCTGGAGAGGCTGGATCTCTCCAACAGCCGGGTGTCAAGCCTCACCGCGCTTAGCGCCCTTCGACTGAAATCGCTCGAATGCAAACGATGTCCCATCAGCGATCTGAATCCGATCCGGAAGATGCCTTTGGAGGCCCTTGATCTGCACAGCACACGTGTGGCCGACATCTCGCCCCTCATTGGAATGCCGATCAAGAGCATCGACCTCTCGCTCGCTCCGGTGCTGGACTTCTCTGCGCTGGCCCAGCTCCCGCTGGAAAAGTGCTACCTGCAGCGTAACCGCATCACCGACCTGGCCGTCCTGCGCGGCAAGCCGCTGAAAGAGCTCGTGATCTGGGGTTGCGAGGAAGCACGTAACTATGCGGTGTTGTCAGAGATCAAGACCCTTGAGCTCCTCCTGATTCCTGCCAGCTATCGCGACCTGCCGGCGAAAGATTACGAAGCCATCGGAGAATTGCGCGATCTTCCCCGACTGCGCCAACTCGGGGCAGAGATCATGAACCGCATGGGCTACGCGGCCACCGGCTCAAAGGACATCTTTTGGCAAGATTGGGACCGCGAACAGGCCTTCTTTGCAGCATTGCGGTCGAATGGCATCCTCTTCAAGTTTCGCAAGCAGCCTGGCGGGGCGTATGTGCTCGATTTTGCAGACCAGCCGTTGCGCGACCTCTCGATCCTCCAAGGCATCCCCATTGATGAGATTGACCTCCACCGTTGTTCGTTCGTGGATCTGACGCCGCTGCGTCGACTGAAATTGAAAAAGCTCAGCCTGAGTAGCAATACCGTCACCGATTTCACCCCCTTGCGTGGAATGCACATCGAACGCCTTTATTTGAACAACTGCCCCGAGCTCACAGACATCTCGTTTCTAACGGAGATGCCGCTGCGCGAACTCTATCTTGATGGTTGTAAGAACCTGACCAATGTCGCCGCACTGGCGGAAATTAGAACCTTGGAAAAGGTCACAGTGCCGGCCGACGTGCCGAACGTCGAAACGCTGCGCAAGCTGCCCAAACTCAAACGGTTGGGATATCGACTGTTCCACGGTGTTCCAGACACCACTGTCACTGAGTTCTGGGAGGCTTATGATTTGGTCCGCAAGCTACGCGAGGCGGGATTAAAGCCCCAGGGCGTGCAACGTCTGGAGAACGGACTGTGGGATCTGGATTTCACGGAAGCCGATGTCTCGAATCTTCACGTGCTCCGAGGAATGCCGATCGAGAGACTAAGCCTGTGGAAAACCAAGGTCACCGATCTCTCGGTATTGAAGGGGATGCCGCTCAAATACCTTGAGCTCAGTCATACGCCGATCACCGATCTGGGACCACTCCGGGACATACCGCTCAAGAATCTCAGGCTATTCCGAACTCACGTCAGCGATTTGAGTCCGCTGCAGGGCCTGTCGCTCGAACGAGTGGATCTGGGGTACACCAATGTGACTGACATTTCCGCATTGCGCGGTATGCCTTTGATTGAGGCGGGGTTCAATAGCTGCCCCGCGCTCACCGACGTCTCGCCCCTCGCGGATTGCAAGGAACTTCAGAGCGTCACCCTTCCGCCCAACGCGAAAAACTTCGAGTTCCTTCGCGCCTTCACGAATCTCCGTCGCCTCAGCTTCGCGGAGGACAAGACCCCCGCTGAGTTCTGGAAGGAATACGACTCCCAAACCTGGCTGCGAACGCTGCGCGAATCCGGCATCGTGATCAAAAGTATTCAACGACTGCGCGACGACACCTGGCAATTGGACCTCAGCAACGCCGCCATCAACGACCTCACGATCCTGAAGGGCGCGCCGATCAGCGATCTACACATCGGTTCCACGGCTGTTACGGATCTCATCCCACTGCGCGGCATGGCGCTGAAGAAACTCTCGCTCGGCGGCACAAAGGTCACCGACTTGAGTCCGCTGGAGGGAATGCGGCTCGAATCGTTGCAAATCATCGGGACCAACGTGAATGATCTCACGGTCCTGCGCGGGATGCCGCTCACTTCTGTGAGACTCCTCAAGTGCAGTGACCTCACTGACCTCACGCCCCTGGCGGATTGCAAAGAACTTCAGAACATCCAGCTTCCCCCGAACGCGACCAACATTGAATTCCTTCGCGCCTTTCCCAAACTTCAACGCATCGGTTTCGGAGACGATCCGAAAAGCACCTGGCTCGCCGACAAGACTGCCGCGCAGTTCTGGAAGGAATACGACGCGAAGAAGAAATAGCCGGTCCCGGCAATGTGCGACCGACACATCTACACCATCTTTCTAAACCGTAATCCCTCCTGATCTGCCCACCGGTGGAGTATCAACTCGGCGGCTTCAGAGG